>DAHVFK010000322.1 GCA_027317055.1 Betaproteobacteria bacterium
CGCCCTCGAGCTTGGCGAGCTGCGCGCGCAGCGCGGGCGGCGCGGCCTGGGCGCGCGCAAGCTGCGCCTCGGTGTCGAGGCCCGCCCCGACGCGCCGGCGCGTGAGCTCCACCAGCTGCTCGCGCTGCGCGAGCTCGCTGCGGTCGACTTCGCGCAGGGCGAACAGCCCCTGCAGCTGGAAGTAGGCCCGCGCCAGGCCCGAGGCGAGCGCGAGGCGCGCGGCGTACGCGTCGGCGCCTGCGGCGAAGGCCGCGGCGTGCGCCGCCGCGATCGCGGCGTCGTTGCGGTGCGCGTAATCGAGCTCGTAGTTGAAGTTGACCGTCAGGTCGGCGGTGGTGCGCGTCGATCCGGCGAGCGGCGGCGGGTAGATGCCGGTCCCGGTGAAGCGCTGGCGCGTCGCGTCCAGCGCGCCGGTGAGGTCGTAGCCGCCCCTCGCCACGGCCGCTTCGACCAGCGCCTGCGCCCGCCGGATGCGGGTCGAGGCAAGCGCGAGCGTCGGGCTCGCGGCGAGCGCCTCGTCGATCAGCGCGTCGAGCTGCGGATCCTCGAAGCCGGTCCACCAGCGCTCGGCGGGCCATCCGCCCGCCGGCGCGCCGGCCAGGCTGCGCGAAGCTTCGAGCGCGCCGGGCGGGATTTCCTTGGCCGCGGGCACGAGCCGCTCGCCCGGCGATGCGCAGGCGGCGAGCGCCAGAACGAGGATCATCCCGAGCGCGGCGCGCATGGCGCTCAGCCCGCGTTCGCCAGCATGCGGCGCAGCAGGGACTTGAGCTGCTCGAACTCCGCGCCGCTGAACCCGCGCAGGTGGTGGTTCAGCACCTTGACCGCCACCCCGGGCAGCTTGCGCGCGAGCCTGCGCCCCGGTTCGGTCAGCTCGAGGCGCACCACGCGGCGGTCTTTCGGGTCGCGCGCGCGCCGCAGCAGGCCCTTGCGCACCAGGCGGTCGATCATGCGCGTCATCGAGCCGGTGTCGGTGCTCTGCTCGCGCGCCAGGTCGGCCGCGCACGATGCGCGTGCCTGGGCGACGTTCAGCAGGATGACGAACTGCGCCGCGGACACGCCGAGCGGCGCCATCTCGCGGTCGACCGCAGCAAAGAGCGAGGCGCGCACGCGCGCTACCAGGTAGCCGACGCTTTCGTCGGGGGTATAGCTTGCGACGCTGTAAGGAGCGGAGGGAGCGACCATGAACTAACTGCCTAGGCAGCTAAGTTTACTGCCTAGGCAGTTACTGTCAAGTCCCGCGCCTAGCGCTGGTCGTAGTCGAGCACCAGTTTCGGCGTCACGGGGTGCGACTGGCAGCTGAGGCGGAAGCCGCGCGCGATTTCGTCGTCTTCCAGGGTGTAGTTGGCGTCCATCCGCACCTCGCCCTCGATCAGCCTGGCGCGGCAGGTGCAGCACACCCCCGACTTGCAGGCATAGGGCAGGTCGGCGCCCGCCTTGAGCGCGGCGTCGAGCACGCTCGGGCCGTCGGGCGCGAGCTCGAAGCGGTAGCGCATGCCGTCCACGATCACCGTCACCTCGCACGCGCCGGCGCTGGGGGCCTTCTTGGGCGCGGGGACGGCCCCCGGCCGCGGCGCCGGCACCCCGAAGCGCTCGAGGTGAATGCGCTCGCGCGCCACGCCGTGCGCCGCGAGCTCGGCCTCGACTGCGGCCATCATCGGGTCCGGGCCGCAGACGAAAGCCTCGTCGATCGAGCCGGGCGAAATCAGTGCGCCGAGGAACTGCGCCACCTTCGCGCGGTCCAACCGCCCGTTGAACAGTTCGACCTCCTGCGGGTCGCGCGAGAACACGTGGTACAGCGCGAGCCGCGCGAGGTGCTTGTCCTTGAGGTCCTCGAGCGCCTCGTTGAAGATCACCGAGTCGAGCGCGCGGTTGCCGTACACCAGCGTGAAGCGCGAGCGCGGCTCGCGCGCAAGCGTGGTCTTGACGAGCGACAGCACCGGGGTGACGCCGCTTCCGGCGGCGAAGGCGACGTAGTGCTTCGCGTTGGCGGAGTCGAGCGGCACGAAGAAGCGCCCCTCGGGTGGCATCGCCTCGAGCGTGTCGCCGGCTTTCAGCTCGCCGTTGGCCCAGACGGAGAACCTGCCATCGGGTACCGCCTTGACCGCGATGCGCAGCTCGCCGTCGTCGACCCCGGAGCAGATCGAGTACGAGCGGCGCAGCTCCTCGCCGCCCAGGCGCCGGCGCACGTTCAGGTACTGGCCCTGCGTGTGCCGAAACAGCTCCGCCAGCGCGGGCGGGACTTCCAGTCCGAGCGAGACGCAGTCGGCGGTCTCGCGCCGCACGTCCCTGACCGCCAGCGGATGAAAGTGCGCCGTGGTCACAGCGGCTTGAAGAAATCGAACGGCTCCAGGCACTCCAGGCAGCGGTAGTGCGCCTTGCAGGCGGTCGAGCCGAACTCGGACACGCGCTCGGTGCGCGCGGCGCCGCAGCGCGGGCACTCGACGCTGCGCGGGTAGAGGTTCACGCGCCCGGGCGGCGCGATGCCGTAGTTCTTCAGCTTGTCGCGCGCCGCGGGCGCGATCCAGTCGGTGCTCCAGGCCGGCGCGAGCACCGTCTTGACCCTGACCTCGGCGTAGCCGGCCTGCTTCAGCCGGCCGACGATCTCCTCCTCGATCATGTGGATCGCGGGGCAGCCGGAATAGGTCGGCGTGATCGCGACCTCGATCCCGCCTGCCGCCTGCGTGACCTCGCGCACGATGCCGAGCTCGACGATCGAGACCACCGGGATTTCGGGATCGCTGATGCCGGCCAGGATCTGCCAGGCGTCTACCATCTGGCTCCGGGGTAGGCGCGCTGCAGGTACTGCATCTCGGCCAGCACGTAGCCCAGGTGCTCGCTGTGCACGCCGCGCTTGCCGCCCGACACAAAGGCGCTGTCGACGGGAATCGCGAGCGTCGCCTCTTTCAGCAGCGGCTCGACCTGCGCGAGCCACGGCCCGCGCAGCGAGTCCGCTTCGGGGTCCATCTCGTCGGCGGCGAACAGCTCGTGCGTGTAGCCCCACAGGCGCTCGAGCGCGGCCTGGGCGCGGCGGTGCGACTCCCCGGTGCCGTCGCCGAAGCGCAGCGTCCAGTCGGCGCTGTGGCGCCAGTGGTAGTCGGCTTCCTTCTTCGACTTGGCCGCGATGGCGGCGATTTCGGCCTGCGCGCCGCCCGCCAGGCGCTCGAGCAGCACGCGTTGGTAGGCGTCGAACAGCATGCGGCGCACGATGGTGAAGGCGTAGTCGCCGTTCGGCAGCTCGACCATGGTGCAGTTGCGGAACTCGTGCTGGTCGCGAAAAAAAGCGAGCGCATCCTCGTCGCGCCCCCTGCCCTCGAGCCTACCGGCGAGGGAAAGCCACAGCCGCGCCTGCCCGATCAGGTCGAGCGCGATGTTGGCCGAGGCGATGTCCTCCTCCAGCTGCGGCCCGTGACCGAGCCATTGCCCGAGGCGCTGGCCGAGGATCAGCGCATTGTCGCCCATGCGCAGGGCGAGCTCACATGTGCTCGAGGTCATCGGGCAGCTCGTAGAAGGTCGGGTGGCGGTAGATCTTGTCGGCCATCGGCTCGACGAAGCTCTCGCGTTCGTCCGGATCGGATGCCGCAATCGCGGCCGAGGGCACGACCCAGATCGAGACGCCCTCGCTCCTGCGCGTATAGACGTCGCGCGCCATCTGGATCGCCATCTTCGCGTCGGGCGCGTGCAGGCTGCCGCAGTGCTTGTGGTCGAGCCCCTGCTTGGAGCGGATGAAGACTTCCCACAGGGGCCATTCCTTCTCGCTCATGCCGCCTCCTTGCACGATTTTTTGTGTGTGTAGGCGAGCGCGGCTTCACGCACCCAGCGGCCTTCCTCGTAGGCCGCGACACGTGCGGCGAGGCGCTCGCGGTTGCACGGGCCGTCGCCGTTGACCACGCGCCAGAATTCGCTCCAGTCGATCGCGCCGAAGTCGTAGTGGCCGCGCTCGGCGTTCCACTTCAGCTCCGGGTCCGGGACGCTCAGTCCGAGCAGCCCGGCTTGCGGCACGGTGACGTCGACGAACTTCTGCCGCAGCTCGTCGTTCGAGACCCGCTTGATCTTCCATTTCATGGACTGGGCCGAGTGCGTGCTGTCCTTGTCCGAAGGCCCGAACATCATCAGGCAGGGCCACCACCAGCGATCGAGCGCGTCCTGCGCCATCGCGATCTGCTGCGGCGTGCCGCGCGCGAGCGCGAGCATGATGTCGAAGCCCTGGCGCTGATGAAAGGACTCTTCCTTGCACACGCGGATCATGGCGCGCGCGTAGGGCCCGTAGGAGCAGCGGCAGATCGGGATCTGGTTCATGATCGCGGCGCCGTCGACCAGCCAGCCGATTGCGCCGACGTCGGCCCAGGTCAGCGTCGGGTAGTTGAAGATCGACGAGTACTTCGCCTTGCCGGAGTTCAACGCCGCCATCATCTGGTCGCGCGACTGGCCGAGCGTCTCGGCCGCGCAGTACAGGTAC
>DAHVFK010000323.1 GCA_027317055.1 Betaproteobacteria bacterium
CGCCAAGATTCTGCCACACGCCGTACTTCTGGAGTTCGCGCCAATTGCCGCCGGCCGTCTTGTATGGGTCTACGACCAGCGGCTTGTAATTGATCTCCCGGCCGTCACTCGAACGATCGACCGTGGAAAAGCGCCACAAGTCCTGCGGGCTGCGACGTGCGCGCGGGCTATCTTCGTCTCGGGACTGGTAGAACGGCGCATTGCGCGACGGGTCAATGTAGTAACCGGGGATGCTGAAATCGCGAGTCTCGAGATCATCGCCCCCGAACCTCCCGCGCTGCGTGGTCGTGCTCGGCGCGACGTACTGATACCCGAGCTGGGCCAGCTCCTGCGGCGAGTAGTCATACAGCCAGCCGGCCTGCGGATCGAAACGAACCTGCGGGTTGAGGTCGACCGGCGACGGGGCGAAGAACTGCTGCGAGGGCAGCATGCCCTGCTGGCTCGGCGCTGGCGTCGGCGCGAGGCTCGTGGCCGTAGACGGGGCGGGATCGGAGGCAGCGCCGGCTTGCGCGTCGGCGGCAGTCGGAGCCTTGAACGTCGTGATTCCGGTCCTCGGGTCAGTGTATGCCACTCTGGGTCTTTCCTTGCTCATCTGTGGGCTCGCGCCTGGCGTTCCCAAAACGAGAACGGTTGTTCCTAAAATGAAAACTAACAGTAACTTCATAGCGCCCTCCTGTACCGGGCACTATACCCTCGGCTATCGGATCTTCGTAGCGCCCGGCTGCGCGTACACGCGCATCGCGTCGAGCGTGATCTTGTTGCCAGAAACCGGCATCGAGAAGCCGAACATCGCGACGCTGCAGGACCGCCCGATGGCGCCGGTAACAGTGCCGATGCCGTCGGAGAACTCTCCCGCGCTGCACGTAAAACTGACCGAGTTCGCCGTGCTCGAGTAATCCGTCTTCCATTTGAAAGTTCCGGTCTGCCCGGAAGTCGCCTCAAGCGTCATGGCGAAGTTCTTGAGATGCTTGAGCTTCGTCTCGTCGGCGAAGTCGTCCCAGAGCCCATACCAGTCGACGGTGTAGGTGCTATTCCCGCCGTCCGACGTGTAGCCGCTGTACTTGCCGATGCCGCTCGCCATCGCCGTGTACCAGTTGCCGTCCTTGTCGACGGCGAAGGCGCGAAACGGGTTGCCGGTGTTCGTCCACGTCGTCACCGCTGGCACGGCGATGGGATCGGGTAGAACCCGATCAACGTGAAAGCAGTACGTCTTGTTGGCGACCGGCGCCGAGAGCACGTAGAAGCGCTGCTTGGGGTAGTAACCGGAGCGCACCGCCGTCAGCGTCTCGCTGGCGAACGTGCTGATGACGTCGTCGGCGACCATCTTGCTGATCTTCACCGGCACCGGAAGCAGCGAGATGGTCTGCGCGAGCTTCGGGATCTTGTAGACGCCGTCGTCAGACAGGAAGTAGACGTCGCCGTCGATGATCTGTACGGAATCCCGTGCAGAGCAACCCTTGCCGCTGATGACGTCCGTCAGCGTCATGGCCGCCGGGTTGTGCGTCGAATCCAGCGTGTAGAGCAGGATCGAATGCCGGCCGAAGATCAGCAGACGTCCCGACATGAAGGCGAGCGCGACGATACTGTCCTGGCCCGCCGGCCACACGTTCCGCACGTCTAGACTGCCGGCGTCACCCGTGTTCCAAGCCGTGCCGTCCAAGAGGTTTGACCACCAGACGGTATAGCTATTGCTCCCTGCGGCATCGTCGGCGGCCCAGAGGCGGCCATCGGCGGCGATCACGCAGTTGGGGCTCGAGGTCCACGGTTGGCCGACGATCGAAACCACGGCGAAAGTCGACTCGTTCAGGCAGACGAACGCCTGGCCCGCTTGCGCAGCAAAGATGTGGCTCGTCAGCGTCGCGAATTGCCAGTTCTCGGCCGCGGCCGTGCCGGCGGTCGCGGTGCGCACCGCCACGAAGCCGGTGAGCGTAGTGAGAAGGTTCGATCCACCCCCGCCGGAGGCGAGGCTGATGCTGCTCGAGGCGCCGGTCGAGCTGCTCGTGAAGACGAGGTTTCCGCCGATCAGGCTGGCGGTGGCGCCTGTGATGTCGGCGTTGATCTCCGAGATCAGGTTCGTGTACGTCTGCGCAGCCGACCCCAGAAGGGAGATCGTCTGCGGCGCGCCTCCATCCACGGCGACGGTGTAGGTGTAGGTCGTCGCGCTATTCGAGAGCCCTGTGCTCGTCGCCCCGGTGCGGCTGCCACCGACATCGACAATCTGGCTGCCAGAACGGTAATCGAAGCGCGAGGTCAGCGCGACGATGCCGCTGTAGACGACGCCCGCGGCGGCCGAGAGCAACGTTTCCGTACCGTCGTTGTTGCGGTGGATGTACGTCTGCTTCGACGTGCCACTAAAGCCCGCGGTCTGCAGCACGAAGTCCTCACGCGAGCAGAGCTTGCCCGTCGCGTCGATGACGAGGTTCGAAGCCTGCGAACTGAAGAGCTTCGGCCCGTCGTTGGACGCGATCAGGTCTTGGGAGCTGAGTCCATAGCTTCCAGGTTTGAAAAACGAGATCCCACGCAACGCGCTCATCTACAGCCCCTGGTTGCGGCGGAGCATCGCTTCACGCAGTTTCTGCCGCGTTGCCTCAGAGACAGCATGCCCCATTCGGCTCGCGCTCATCTTGGCGCGGGTTTCGGCCGGTATAGGACGTCCGGCGAGCGCCACGCGAATTTTCTCCCGCGTCTCCGCCGAAAGGATCGCGCCTTTCCGCGGGGAAACCCTGCCGGTTAGTGCGGCGGACATGCGCGCGCACTGTTCGGGAGTGCGGCGTTTTCCGCGATTCGCCGTCGCAATTTTCTTAACAATTTCCGGGTCGCGCTTTTCTCCAGCTCTCACTTGTGAAACCGCGGAACGAGACAAGTTGTAGCGCGCGGTGCCGCGGTCCAACAGTTTCTGCTCGATCCGAATCGCTTCGTCCGGGAGGCAAAGAAGCAGAGGTTCGAACACGAACGCTTGCTCGCCGTACTTGTTCCACGCGTTTTGCAGATAGATCGAGGTATGGCGACCACCGCGAAGCAATGTGCGATGTTCTTGGCAACGACGGGCAAACGAAATCGCTCGACCCACATACCTGTCGCCAGTCTGCACATTGCGAATCTGGTAGACACCGCCTATCATTCCGGGGTCCAGTCGGTTTCCGTGGCGTCCCCAGCCATGCCAGCTTCGCGGGCGACTGCCTGCGAGAGCAGATCCTTGAGGATGAAGGTCTCGCCTGGCTGCGGCTTCGGCGCGCTATCATCGCCACGCTCCACCATCGCCCGCGCAATCGTTTCTTCGATCAACACGTCCTGCGGCACAAGCGGCACATCGGCGCCGGCGGAGAGATCACTCTGCGGCACGTACAGGTTGAACGTGAGCGTCTGCGCCGTCGTCTGCGGCACCGGCCACACATCGCATTTAAGGTCGTAGTTCGCCGTAACGCCGGTTGGAACGTATTGTTCAACACTGCCGGTTTGAACCGAAGCGGTGTTGAAGAATTTGTTGTTGAAATCGTAGCTTGTACTCTTCGTAATCGGTCCCAGCGCAGTGCTGTTCCATGCGTCGATCACCCACGCATTCGGGCCAGCGCCGGTGAAACCATAGGAGCTGATACCGTTCGACGTGGTGATCGTGAAAGTGTCGCGAAGCGCGTTCCACGGGTACGCCCGCTCCATCTCCCGCTTGACCTGGTTGACCAGTTTGCTGAGATAGGTCGAATAGGTCGTATCGGAAACGGTCGTGACGCTCGCTTCGCGCAGGCGAGCGAGCACTTCGTTCACGACTTGGATGTAAGTCTGCATTTACCGAAAGGGATGAAAAACGGAGGTCGCCCAGCCCGCAATGGCAGCGACACCGGCGGAGAGCACGAGGGCCATCGTCTTTGCGCCCTTCGCCTGGTTGATGTCCGCTTCGTGCGCAGCGAGCGTCACGTCGAGTTTCTCGTGGCGCTTGTCGTGGTACGCGATGTACTTGTCGAAGTTGCTGGAGAGGCTGTCGAGCTTGCCGCTGATCTCTCCGAGCATTCGCTCTACGCTATCCGCCATTGACTTCCTCCGCGTAGTGATCCTTCTGGCCGAGGAGCCAGCTGACGACCGGGCCGGTGAGCCGGCAGAAAAGGCAGTTCTTCCGCGCGGTGCCGCACTCGTAGGAGACGGTATGAGAGCCATCGCCAAGGCCGAGGACTACGGCCGCGGTGCGGTCGTGCATCTTGAAGACGCGCGTGAGATAGGCGGTGCGGAAGGTCAACAGCGAGAGTAGCGCGACGATGAAACCCGCAGCGCTGATGATGGTGAGCACGAACCAGACTAGGAGAGCGCCGAGGATTCGCATTACCAGCCTCGGGCGACTTCCAACTGATATTTCCAGCCACCGGAACCCGTCCATGCATTGCCATTCGCCGCATTACCGCCCGATACACTAAGGGTCCCAATCGCGGCTTTCGTCGTATTGCGCAAGTGAAAAACTGACGCATT
>DAHVFK010000324.1 GCA_027317055.1 Betaproteobacteria bacterium
TATGTCGCTTCCGGGTGTCGGTCCGGGGGTATCGGAGCAGGACGTCGCGGAGCAAGTCGAGATTCAGGTGAAGTATCAGGGTTACATCGATCGCCAGTGCGAGGAAGTGGCGCGCAGCGAAACCTATGAGCACCTTTGCCTACCGACGGATTTCGACTACCTGCAGGTTCGCGGATTGTCTATCGAGGTCAGGCAAAAGCTGGCCAGCCACCGGCCGGAAACAGTCGGTCAAGCCTCGCGCATCTCTGGAATTACGCCCGCCGCCATCTCGCTCCTGCTGGTTCATTTGAAGCGAGCTGCGATTAGCACCCGACAAAAGCGAAGCGCATGACACCCGAGGTTGCTCTGGACCGCGGGCTGGCAGCATTGACACTCGCGCTTGCGCCCGGCGCGCGCGACAAGCTGCTCGCGTTCGTCGAATTGCTCGCCAAGTGGAACCGGACGTACAACCTGACGGCGATCCGCGATCCGATGAAGATGGTAAGCCACCACCTGCTCGACTCGCTCGCGGTGGTACCGCATCTGCCGATGCCCGCAGGCGGCGCGCTCGCGGACGTCGGCTCGGGCGGAGGGCTGCCTGGCATCCCGCTCGCGATCGCGCGCCCTCAATGGCAAGTGACCTTGAATGACAGCAACCGCAAGAAGACGGCCTTTCTGCGTCAAGCGGCAATTGAACTCGGACTTGCAAACGCGAAGGTGCACCCGGGACGAGTCGAGGACTGGCAGCCTGCAAGACGCTTCGCAGTCGTAATCTCGCGCGGATTCGCGGAGCTCGCCGACTTCCTTTCCTCGTGCAGCAGACTGGTCGCTCCGGGCGGCGTTCTCGCAGCCATGAAGGGCGTGTATCCGAACGACGAGCTGGCGCGAACACCGACGGGTACAGGTTGTGATCGAGTCGTGCGCCTCGAGGTGCCCTTTCTCGACGCCGAGCGACACCTCGTGCTGTGCCGGGCCGCGAGCGAGCAATGACCCGCATATTTGCGGTCACGAATCAGAAGGGAGGGGTCGGCAAGACCACCACCAGCGTCAATCTCGCCGCCGCCTTTGCGCGCGCCGGCCTGCGCGTGCTGCTGATCGATCTCGACCCCCAGGGCAATGCGACGATGGGCAGCGGCGTCGAGAAGCGAAGCGCACACCGCACCGTCTATCACGTGCTGCTCGGCCTGGCAGACGTGGCCGGCGCGCGCGCTCGCTCGCAAAGCGGCGGATATGACTTGCTGCCCGCGAACCGCGATCTCGCTGGCGCAGAAATTGAGCTCGTCGGTCTCGACAATCGGGAAGGGCGCTTACGCGAGGCGCTCGCCGGAGTGGCATCCGAATACGACTTCATCATCATTGACTGCCCTCCGTCCTTGTCGCTGCTCACGATAAACGGCCTGGTCGCGGCCCAGGCGGTGCTGATACCGATGCAGTGCGAGTACTACGCGCTCGAAGGTTTGTCGGATCTAGTCGGCACGATCAAACGCGTGCGCGCGCACCTCAATCCGAGCCTCGACATCGCCGGTCTCTTGCGAACGATGTACGACCCGCGCAACACGCTCTCGCAGCAGGTATCGCAGCAGCTCGAGTCGCACTTCGGTGACAAGGTCTATCAGACAATGGTGCCGAGAAACGTTCGGTTGGCGGAAGCGCCGAGCTACGGTGCGCCGGCGGTCGTGTGGGATGACACGTCCAAGGGCGCGCAGGCCTATCTCGCACTTGCCGAGGAGATTCTTGCGCGGGACAGGAACGATATCGGTGGCGGCGTACGGACGATGGAAGCGACATGAGCAAACCAAAGGGACTCGGGCGCGGGCTGGACGCCTTGCTGGGCGGCGATGAAGCGCCGAAAGATGCCCTCGCCACGCTGCCAGTGGGCCGCATTCGGCCCGGAAAATATCAGCCGCGAACCCGGATGGATCAGGAGGCCTTGGCCGAGCTCGCCGCTTCGATCAAATCTCAGGGTCTGATGCAGCCGCTCCTGGTGCGAAGGGTAGAGCGCGATCGCTACGAGCTGATCGCCGGCGAGCGCCGCTGGCGCGCCGCGCAGATGGCCGGACTGGAGGAAGTGCCGGCTCTGGTGCGCGAAGTGCCGGACGAGGCCGCGCTGGCAATGTCCTTGATCGAGAACATCCAGCGCGAGAACCTGAATCCGATGGAGGAAGCCGCGGGCCTACAACGCCTGATTGACGAGTTCAAGATGACGCACGAGCAGGCCGCCGACTCAGTCGGTCGCTCGCGCAGTGCGACCACCAATCTTTTGCGCCTGCTCCGGCTTCCGAAGCCGGTTCAGGCAATGGTCATGGAAGGTGTGCTTGAGATGGGTCACGCGCGCGCGCTGCTGGCGCTGGATGGCGCGCGCCAGATCGAAGCGGCCAATCGCGTGGCAGGACGCGGGCTCTCTGTGCGCGCGACCGAAGCACTGGTGGCAAACCAGTTGCGCGGCGGCGGCGGCGCGCGTAAGAAGCGCAAAGCGGATCGCGACCTGTTAAGGCTGGAGCAGGAAGCCTCGGAACGCATCGGCACGACGGTGGAGATCCGGCCGGGCAAGAAGGGCGCAGGCAAAGTGATCGTCTACTACGCGGGACTTGATCACCTGGAGACGCTGCTGCGCAAGTTGCGCTAGCCCACCTTCCAACCCCGGTGTTGCAGCGCAACGCGTTGACCAGACATCCCCGTGAACGATATACTCCGCCGGCTTTGCAGGAAGCGGGGCGGACGAACGCCATGCTTCGCCTTCTGAGCAAGCCGATACGCACGGTCGTCAGGTGGCAGTTGATCGCCACCGCTGTGCTGACGCTGGCCGCGGCGGCCGCTATCGGGTTCGACGGCGCGATTTCCGCCGCGTTGGGCGGCCTGATCAGCATGTTTGCCGGGCTGGTATCGGCGCTGGTGCTGTCGTGGGGTAAGGCTGGGTCGGCAGGGGGGATCCTGCTCGGCGCCTTGAGGGCCGAAGGCATCAAGATCGGCCTCATGGTGATCCTGTTGTGGCTGGTACTGGCGACATACAGGGACGTCGTAGCGCTCGCCTTGCTCGGATCGTTTGCGGTCACCATGCTGATCTTCACCATGGCGTTTATTGTGCGCGAGCATTAGGGCGCTCTGAGTCGAAAGTCGAACACGGTTTAGCAATGTCCGCCGGCACTGAACTCACTCCGACCGAATACATCAGTCACCACCTGACGTTCCTCGCCAAGCCGTTCGGCGAGGGCGGGGAAGGCGGGTTCTGGACGCTTCACGTCGACTCGCTTGTCACCGCCGTGATCCTCGGCGTGATCGGAATGGGGTTCTTCTGGTGGATCGTGCGCGGCGCCACCTCGGGCGTGCCGAACAAGCGCCAGGCGTTGGTCGAGCTGGCGTTCGAGTTCGTCGACGAGCAGGTCAAGGGAATGTTCAGCCACGGCGACCGCAGCAAGTTCGTCGCCCCGGCGGCGCTCACCGTCTTCGTCTGGGTGCTGCTGATGAACGCGATGGACTGGCTGCCCGTCGATTTCATTTCGAAGGGCATGGGCGCGCTCGGCTTTCCCGAATGGCGCCCCGTTCCGACCGCCGACGTGAACACGACCTTCGCGCTCGCGCTTTCGGTCTGGGTGCTCATGATCTATTTCGCGATCAAGTCGAAAGGCCTGGGCGGCTGGATCCACGAGCTGTTCTGCGCCCCGTTCGGCTCCAATCCGCTGCTGTGGCTGCCGAATATTTTGTTCAACATCGTGGAATACGTATCCAAGCCCCTTTCGCACTCTCTGCGCCTGTTCGGCAACATGTTCGCGGGCGAAATCATCTTCATCTTGCTCTGGGTGTGGGGTTCGACGGGGTTGACCGGCGCCGCGGCGGGTACCGTCCTCGGACTGGGCTGGGCGATCTTCCACATCTTGATCGTCGTGATTCAGGCCTTCATCTTCATGATGCTCACCGTGGCCTACATCTCGATGGCGCACGAGCACCACTGATTTCAGTACTCAACCGTCTTTTCGCTCTGGAAAGGGAATCAAAATGGAACTTCTTCAAATGAAAGCGATGATCCAGGCCTACACCGGGATCGGCATCGGCCTCATGATCGGCCTTGGCGCCGCCGGCGCGTGCATCGGCATCGGGATCATGTGCAGCCGCTTCCTCGAAGCCGCGGCGCGCCAGCCCGAGCTGACCGCTTCGTTGCAGGCCAAGGTGTTCCTGCTGCTCGGCCTGATCGACGCCTCGTTCATCATCGGGGTCGGTCTCGCGATGCTGTTCGCGTTCGGCAATCCTCTGCTTGCCGTCATCAAGTAGCCCAGGCGGGATTAACCCGGGACGTAGGGGGCAGGCATGAACATAAATCTGACGCTGTTTACGCAGGCTGCCGCCTTTGCGCTGTTCATCTGGTTCACGGTCAAGTTCGTCTGGCCGCCGCTGCTGCGTGCAATCGAGAACCGGCAAAAGCAGATCGCCGATGGTTTGGCCGCCGGCGAGCAGGGCAGACG
>DAHVFK010000325.1 GCA_027317055.1 Betaproteobacteria bacterium
GCTCGACCGCGGCAAGCAGGCGCAGCGGGCTGCCCGCCTCCTGCGCGGTGCGCTGCAGTGCCTTGACGTCCTTCGGGAAACACGAGCCGCCATAGCCGGCTCCTGGATAGAGAAAGCCGAACCCGATGCGAGGATCGGAACCGATGCCGCGGCGCACTTCTTCGATATCTGCGCCGATCTCTTCGGCCAGGTTTGCCAGGTCGTTCATGAACGAGATGCGCGTCGCGAGCATCGCGTTGGCTGCGTATTTGGTCAATTCCGCCGAGCGCACGCTCATGGCGAGGAAGCGCTCGTGATTGCGCTGGAACGGACCATAGAGCCGGCGCAGGATGGCGGTGGCACGCTCGTCGTCGGAGCCGACGATGATGCGGTCCGGGCGCATGAAGTCCTCGACCGCGGCGCCCTCCTTGAGAAATTCCGGATTCGAGACCACGGCGAACTCCACCGACTTGCCGCGCTTCGCGAGCTCGTCCGTCACCGCTTCCCGGACCGAGTCCGCCGTCCCGACCGGGACGGTCGACTTGTCGACGATGACTCGAAAACCGTCCATGTGCCGTCCGATCGCGCGTGCCGCCGCGACGACGTGCTGCAGGTCCGCCGCGCCGTCCTCGTCCGGCGGTGTGCCGACGGCGATCAGCTGCAGCTCGCCGTGCGCTACGCTCGCTGCGACGTCGGTAGTGAAGCTGAGCCGCCCGGCTTCACGGTTGCGCGCGACGATCGGTTCGAGTCCCGGTTCGAAGATCGGGATGCCGCCCGAATTCAGCGTCTGGATCTTGCCTGCATCGACATCGAGGCAGCACACGCGGTTGCCCATGTCCGCGAGGCAAGCGCCGCTGACGAGTCCGACATAGCCTGTGCCGACGACGGTGATATTCATGGTGCGAGGTCGAACTCCTCTGAGCGCCGCGGGGGATAGGTTTCCCAGCCGCCGCAGGCCGGGCAATGCCAGTGGAACTGCCGTGCCTTGAAACCGCAATTCTCGCAGCGGTAGCGCGCCAGGCGCCGGGTGTGGCTATGGACCAGGTTGCGCACCAGCTCGAGGTCGCGCCGCCGGTCGGGCGATCCGGCCGCGACGATCTGCGCCTCCAGCAACCGGTCCAGACCCAGCAGGGTGGGATTACGCCGCAGCTCGTCGCGCACCAGCTTGTACGCCGCCTCGGCGCCTTTTCCCTCCAGCGTCAGCTGGAACACCGTGTCGAGCAAGTCGAGCGACGGGTACTGCTCGAGGTATCCCGCCAGCAGCTTGAGCCCCTCCTCGGCGCGTCCCGCGTCACGGTGCGCGTCCAGCAGCCGTTGCGCCGCGACCGCGAGGTAGGCCGGATTCTGCTGCTCGATGCGCTTCCACTGCTCGATCGCGGCGTCCAGGTCTCCCGCCGCACGCGCCAGGTCGCCAAGCTGCAGGCTGGCGCGCACCGACTTGCGGTTTTCTTCGAGCGCGGCATCGAGATGCCGGCGCGCCGCGTCCGGACGTGAATGCGTGGTTTCCGTGGCGGCAAGCTCGCACAGGTACTGCGAAATCTCGTTGCCGTGGGACTCGCCTGATTCCGCAGCCAGACGGCGGGCCATGTCGATTGCCCGCGGCCAGTCCTTCTCCTGCTCGAAGATCTCGAGCAGGTGACGCCGCGCCTCGACCGCGTGCGGGCCGTCCGCCAGACGCGCGAATGCCTCCTCCGCGCGATCGAGAATGCCGGCCTTGAGATAGTCCTGCCCGAGCTCGAACAGGGCATTGACCCGCTGCTCGACGGCAAGGTCGGCGCGCTCAAGCAGATTCTGGTGCATGCGGATGGCGCGGTCGTACTCCCCGCGGCGGCGGAAAAGGCTGCCGAGCGCGAAATGCAGCTCGATCGTCTCGCGGTCGACACGCACGACCTCGATAAAAGCCTCGATCGCCTTGTCCGGCTGCTCGTTAAGGAGGAAATTCAGACCCTTGAAATAGGAGCGTGGCAAGGCCCTGGATTCCGACACCAGATGCTTGATGTCGATGCGGGCAGCAAGCCATCCCAGACCGAAGAACAGCGGAAACCCGAGCAGCCACCAGTACTCGAACTCCATGCCCGCCGCACCTCAGGCGTCGACCACGGGCGGTCGCCCGGGTTCTGCGGCACGCGCGGCTTCGGTCGCTTTCGCGTGCCCGCGCACCTCGCGCCTGAGACGCTGAATCTCGCGCCGCTGGCCCAGCAGCATCGACACCATCGCCACCACACCGAACAGCGCTCCCGCGGCGAAGAATCCGAACAGCACCACTACCAGAGGAGCCTGCCAGCTGCGGTCGAAATAGAAATTGAGCGTGACCGGCGCGATGTTCTTGGCCGCGAACGCGAGCAGAAACAGAAAAATGATCAGCCGGAGCGTCCAGGTGACGATGCGCATACTCGATTCCTATTGCCGGGCCCCGGTGCCGCGGACAGCGCAGTCGCGCCCACGACAACGCGTTACTAACTCGTGTGCGTGGGCTGCTCCTGGGGCAAAGGCGCCTGCTCGGCCTGTGCCGAATCCACCCGTTCGCGCAGCTCCTTGCCGGCCTTGAAGTGCGGCACGTACTTTTCGGGCACGTGCACCTTCTCGCCGGACTTCGGATTGCGCCCGACGCGCGGTGGTCGATAGTTCAATCCGAAGCTGCCGAAGCCGCGAATCTCGATGCGATCCCCCGCCAGCAGTGCCTGGGTCATCGCATCGAGGATCATCTTCACCGCGTATTCGGCATCCTTCGCTACCAACTGCGGATAGCGCTGCGCGAGGCGAGCGATCAGTTCCGATTTGGTCATGGACAGCCCATCTCCCCGAGCGTTCTGTTCCTGCAACCAGAGCTATCGCCGTTGCCGTCTATTGCGGATTTCGGTTGTCGAGCTTGGCACGCAGCAGTGCGCCGAGGTTCGTCGCCCCCGCACTCGCGGCGGCATTCTCGGTGCGCAACTGCTTCATGGCCTCGGTCTCGTCCACTAGATCCCTGGCCTTGATCGACAGATTGATCGAGCGGTTCTTGCGATCGAGGTTGATGATCATCGCGTTTACCGTGTCGCCTTCCTTCAGGTGAGTGCGCAGATCCTCGATGCGATCGCGGGAAAACTCCGATGCGCGCAGGTAACCTTCGACCTCGGGCGAAATTGCGACCACCGCGCCCTTCGCGTCGACCGACTTTACGCTGCCGGTGACGAGGCTGTTCTTGTCGTGGCCGGCAAGGAAATTGGTGAACGGATCGCCCTCGAGCTGCTTGATGCCGAGCGAAATGCGTTCGCGCTCGACGTCGATCGAGAGCACGACGGCCTCGACTTCCTCGCCCTTCTTGAATCGCTTGACCGCTTCCTCGCCGGTATCGCTCCACGACAGGTCGGACAAGTGCACTAGGCCGTCGATGCCGCCGGCAAGACCCACGAACACGCCGAAGTCGGTGATCGACTTGACTTGCCCCTTCACGCGGTCGCTCTTCTTGAATTCGCGCGCGAAGTCCTCCCACGGGTTCGGCATGCACTGTTTCATGCCGAGGGAGATGCGGCGCCGGTCCTCGTCGATCTCGAGAATCATGACCTCGACCTCGTCGCCGACCTGCACCACCTTCGACGGGTGCACGTTCTTGTTGGTCCAGTCCATCTCGGAAACGTGCACCAGACCCTCAATGCCCGACTCGACCTCGACGAATGCGCCGTAGTCGGTCAGGTTCGTGACTTTTCCGAACAGGCGCGTTCCCTGCGGATAGCGGCGCGAAATGCCGACCCAGGGATCCTCGCCGAGCTGCTTGAGGCCGAGCGACACGCGGTTCTTCTCGGCATCGAACTTGAGCACCTTGGCGGTGACTTCATCGCCCACGTTGAGCACCTCGGACGGATGCTTGACGCGCCGCCACGCCAGGTCGGTGATGTGCAGCAGGCCGTCGATCCCGCCGAGGTCCACGAATGCGCCGTAGTCGGTGATGTTCTTGACGATACCCTTGACTTCCGCGCCTTCCTGCAGCGTCGAGAGCAGCTGCTCGCGTTCGGCGCCGACAGTTTCCTCGAGCACCGCACGCCGGGAAACCACTACGTTGTTGCGCTTGCGGTCGAGCTTGATGACCTTGAATTCCATCTGCTTGCCCTCGTAGGGCGTCGTGTCCTTGACCGGACGCAGATCCACCAGCGAGCCGGGGAGGAAGGCACGGATGCCCTTGGCCATCACCGTCAGCCCGCCTTTCACCTTGCCGGTAATGACACCCTCGATCTTCTCGCCTTTTTCCAGCGCTTGCTCGAGTTCCAGCCAGGCCGCGAGGCGCTTGGCCTTCTCGCGCGACAGGCGGGTCTCGCCGTGCCCGTCCTCGAGCGCCTCGATCGAGACACTGACGAAATCTCCCGCCTTGACCTCGGTCTCGCCGCCGTCGTCCTTGAACTCTTCGAGCGGGATGACGCTCTCGGACTTGAGGCCGGCGTTGACGACGACGTAATGCTGGTCGACGCGCACCACTTC
>DAHVFK010000326.1 GCA_027317055.1 Betaproteobacteria bacterium
GCATCTTCCAGCGGTCGAATTCGAGGCCGATGTCGCGCTCGATCCAGGGGAACGCATTCTCCTGCCCGACCGCGACCAGCACGTCGTCGCACGGGATCATCTCGTCGGGCTCGCCGGTCGGCACCAATCGTCGTCGCTTCTTGTCATCGTACTCGGCCTGGACCTTCTCGAACAGCACGCCGGTCAGGTGCCCGTCGGCGTGGACGAATTCCTTCGGCACGAGGAAGTTGATGATCGGGATATCCTCGTGCATCGCGTCCTCCTTCTCCCAGGGAGACGCCTTCATCTCCTCGAAGCCGGAGCGCACGATGACCTTCACCTCCTCGCCGCCGAGCCGGCGGGCGGAGCGGCAGCAATCCATCGCCGTGTTGCCGCCGCCGAGCACGATCACGCGGCGGCCGATCTTGGTGATGTGGCCGAACGACACCGAGGAGAGCCAGTCGATGCCGATATGGATGTTGGCGGCACCCTCCTGCCGGCCGGGGATGTCGAGATCGCGCCCGCGCGGCGCGCCGCTGCCGACGAAGACGGCGTCGTACCCTTCAGCCATCAGCGCTTTCATGCTTTCTATTTTTCTATGAACGAGAGAAACACCGAGATCGAGGATGTATCTGAC
The DNA here is from genome assembly GCA_027317055.1 of Betaproteobacteria bacterium. Classification (GTDB taxonomy): domain Bacteria; phylum Pseudomonadota; class Gammaproteobacteria; order Burkholderiales; family SG8-39; genus DAHVFK01. The sequence continues at coordinate 617 of DAHVFK010000326.1, forward strand.
CTCTTCGTCGATCACTTCCTCGGGCAGGCGGAAGCGCGGGATCTGGGTGCGGATCATGCCGCCCGCCTTCGGGTCGCCGTCGAACAGCGTCACCTCGTAGCCGAGCGGCGCCAGGTCGCGCGCCACCGTCAGCGACGCGGGCCCCGCGCCGATGCAGGCGATCTTCCTGCCGTTCGTCTTCGCCGCGGGCTTGGGCAGGCGCGCCTTGATGTCGTCGTCCTTGTAGTCCGCCGCGACGCGCTTGAGCCGGCAGATCGCGACCGGCTCGGGCCGGGCCTGGTTTTCCTCCTCGACCCGGCCGCGCCGGCAGGCGGGCTCGCAGGGCCGGTCGCAGGTGCGGCCGAGAATTCCGGGGAAGACGTTCGATTCCCAGTTGACCAGGTAAGCGTCGGAGTAGCGTCCCGCCGCGATCAATCGGATGTATTCGGGAACCTGGGTATGGGTCGGGCAGGCCCATTGGCAATCGACGACTTTATGGAAGTAGTCGGGATTGCGGATGTCTGTTTTCTGCAACGACAACTCCTCGGCCTTCAGCCGGGCGCGCGGATATGAAACGATAAGTTTACTCCTCGAACCAGTCATAGAAAAGTCTTATCCTTTTAACTTTCAGACACTAGCGTCATGGTTTCTGCGCCGCGCGGGCGAGCCGGTATGCTCCGGACATGAGCCTTCCGCTCGAATGGCTGCGCAAGCTTCCGGCCGCGGCCGCCCTCGCCCTGGCCGCGGTACCCTGCGCGGCGCACGTGCCGAGCGTGCAGGAGTGCCGCGAGGGCTCCGAGTTCATCCTGCACGCCGCGCAGGCGCGCGACGCCGGCGCCACGCGCGCGTTCTTCATCGGCAGGCTGCAGGACGACCTGGTGGCGATCCGCGCCTTCCCCAGGAGCCTGCGCTGGTTCGCGCAGGACGCGGACGACGAGGCGCTGCTCACCGGCGCGGCCGAGGCGGTGTTCGACGCCCCGCGCCGGGCGGCGCTGCATCAGAGCGCCTTCCTGGCCGAGTGCCTGGAGCGGGTCGAGGCGGCCAGGCGATGAGCGGCGCCCTGGGGGTCCGCCTGGAGCGCCGCGGCGCGGCGCTCGTCGCGCGCCTGACGATCGAGCGCGCGGCCAAGCTTAATTCGCTGGACAGCGCGACCCTGGAGGCAATCGCGCGCGAAATCCGCGCCCTGCCGGGCGAGGTGCGCGCGGTGGTGCTGACCGGCGCCGGCGCGCGCGCCTTCGCCGGCGGCGCCAACCTGGACGAGCTGGCCGCGCTCGACCCGGTCACGGCGCGCGAATTCATCACCCGCGTGCACCAGGCCTGCGCGGCGCTGCGCGAGTGTCCCGTGCCGGTGCTCGCGCGGGTGAACGGGTTCTGCCTCGGCGCCGGGCTCGAGCTGGCGGCGGCCTGCGACCTGCGCATCGCCGCGGCCGACGCCGCCTTCGGCATGCCCGAGGTGCGCCTGGGCATCCCCTCGGTGGTGGAAGCCGCGCTGCTGCCGCGCCTGGTCGGCGCCGGGCGCGCGCGCTGGCTGGTGCTGACCGGCGAGAACATCGACGCCGCGCAGGCGCTCGCCTGGGGCCTGGTCGAGCGCGTGGTGCCCGCGGCGCGGCTGGACACCGCGGTCGACGCCGCGCTGGATGCGCTGCTCGCCGCCGGCGACGCGGCGCTGCGCGCGCAAAAGCGCCTGTGCAAGCTGTGGGAGGAAGCGCCGCTGGACGAATGCGTGCGCCTGAGCATCGTCGAGTTCGCCGCCGCCTACGCCGGCGAGGAGCCGCGCGCGATGCTGGGCGAGTTCCTCGCGGCGAAGAACCGCAGAAAGCGCTAGCGCCGCTCGGACCCGCCGCTCAAAGCCTGCGCGCCGCGGTGCGCGCGTCCTTTGCGCGCTTGAGCGCCGCCTCGATGCGCGCGCGCACCTGCGCCGCGAGGTCCTGATCCGGGACGTCGCCCAGCCGCGCGGCCAGCCCGTCGAGGGCGTACTTGTAGTCGAAGTAGGCCCGGTCCATCTTGCGCTTGAGCTCGATCGCCGCGCTCACCCAGCCGCCCGTGCGCGAGCGCGCGCCGTGCATGTGTACTTCCAGCGCCTCGCGCGCCTGTGCGAACTCGAGCCCGCTGCGCAGCACCGCCGCCTGCCCGCGCACGATCGCCGCGGCGTTGTCGAGCGCCTCCTCGGCGGACTCGACGCGCGCCGGGTCGGGCGCCGCATCGAGCGCGCCCAGCGTCGCGCGCCGCGCCTCGATGTCCCGCGCCGTCGCATCGAGCCGCGCCGCCGCCTGCTCGGCCTGCGCCGGGTCGGGTTCGAGCGCGGTGCCGAGCGCCTCGCGTAGCCGCGCGTCGGCCGCTTTGACCTGCGGCGAGACCGCCTGCTGCAGGCTGGTCTTGCGGTAGCCCGAGTAGCCCCACCAGGCGCCCAGGCCCGCGGCCAGCAGCACTACGGCAACGATGCCCCACACCAGCGGCTTGTTGAACGCTTTCAGATCCATCAGCTCTCCTTAGCGCCGAGCGCGCGAGCGTGAGCCCGGCCGGCTGCGCGAACTGCATGGAAGAATGATATAGAATTCGCGCGCAGCCGGCCGCGCTGCTTGGCATTCAACGCTTGCACAGCGACATACCCGATAGATGCGAACCAGGCCCGTCGAGCGCATGACGCGACTGCGCCGGCGCTTGTGGGCCGGCGTGGCGCTGCTGGCTCTGCTTCCGGGCTGCGCGGCGACGCGTTACGCGCCGCAGCCGATCGACCTTGCGCGCAGCGCGCGCGCGCTTCAGGCACGCAGTCTCGCGGACCCCGGGCTCGAAGCTTTCATTCGCGCGCATTGGCGCAAGACCTGGCCGCCGCGAGCCTGGGATGCGGACCTGCTCACGCTGGCGGCGCTCTACTACCATCCCGATCTGGACCTCGCGCGGGCACGCAGCGAGCTGGCGCAGGCGGCTGTCGTCGCTGCCGGTCAGCGCCCGAATCCCGTCCTGAGCCTGACTCCGGCTTACAACCAGGACGCGGCCGCCTCGGTCTCCCCCTGGATACTCGGATTCGTGCTGGGCCTGCCGATCGAGACGGCAGGCAAGCGTTCGCTGCGCGTGGCCGAGGCGCGGCGCTTCGCGGACGCCGCGCGCTTGCGGATCGCGCACGCCGCCTGGCGCGTGCGAAGCGGGGTGCGCGGCGCGCTGCTCGGCCTCTACGTCGCGCGCGAGCAAGCGGCCTTGCTCGAACAGCAAAGCCGGATTGAAACCAAGCGCGTGGCGCTGCTCGCGCAGCTCGTGGCGGCGGGCGAGTCCGGGCGCCCCGATCTCGTTCTGGCGCAACTGCGGGAGCAGGACGCACGGCTCGCTCTGGCGCGCGCCGAACAGCAGGCCGCGGAAGCGCGTGCGCGACTTGCCCAGGCGGTGGGGATCCCGCTGGCAGCACTGCGCGGCGTCGAGCTATCGTTCGAATTCCCCGGCGCCACGCGGAGCGCGCCGCCCGTCCCGTCTTCCGAGCTGCAACGCGAGGCGCTGACCAACCGGTCCGACGTGCTCGCCGCACTGTCCGAATACGCCGCCGCCGAATCCGCCCTGCGCATCGAGATCGCGCGCCAGTACCCGGACTGGACGCTGGGTCCGGGATACCAGTGGGACCAGGGAGCACGCAAGTGGTCGCTCGGCGTTACGCTCGCGCTGCCGCTGTTCAACCGCAATCAGGGCCCGATCGCGCAGGCCGAAGCGCGCCGCGGCGAAGCGGCGGCGCGCCTGAACGCGCTGCAGGCGACAATCCTGGCCGAGCTGGATCGGGCGGTCGCGGGATATCGGGTGGCGCGCGACAACCTGGATCAGGCAGCCGCAGCCGATGGCCTGCGTGCCTCGCGC
>DAHVFK010000327.1 GCA_027317055.1 Betaproteobacteria bacterium
GCTCCACCGTGCGCCGCTTCACCTACAGCACCGCGAGCGGCGCGATCGTCCTCACCAATCCCTAGTGCTCACTCGTTCGCGGTCAGTCCGTGCAAGGAGAACAGGCCGCGCCGGTCGCGCCATACCCGCGCGCCCTTGAAGCCCGCCTCGGCCGCGAGCGCCCGGAACTCGTCGACCGAATACTTGCACGAGTTCTCGGTGTGGATGGTTTCGCCGGCATCGAACTGAAAGCGGCTGTGCCCCACCCGCACGTTCTGGCGCACCAGAGACACGAGATGCATCTCGACCCGTCCGAGTGACGCGTTGTAGAACGCGTAGTGCCGAAAGCGCCGCAAATCGAAGTCTCCGCCGAGCTCGCGATTGATGCGCGCCAGCAGGTTCAGGTTGAACGCCGCGGTGACGCCCTTGGCGTCGTTGTAGGCCGCATGCAGCACGTTGGGGTCCTTCTTCAGGTCGACGCCCACCAGCATCGCGCCGCTCGCGCCGACCTGGGCGCGCGTCATGCGCAGGAATCCTTCCGCCTCCGAGGGCGAGAGGTTGCCGATGGTCGAGCCCGGAAAGTAGGCCACGCGGCGCGTCTTGCGCGCACCGCGCGACGGCAGCTTGAGCGGGCGCGAGAAATCGCCTACCACCGCGGCGATGTCGAGCCAGGGGAATTCGCGCCCCAGGCGCGTCGCCGCGTCGCGCAGCGCGGCCTCCGAGATCTCGACCGGGACATAGCGCGAGGGCCTGAGATGCTCGATCAGCATGCGAGTCTTGACGCTCGCGCCGCTGCCGTACTCGATCAGCTCGCAGCGCTCGCCGGCAAAGCGCACGATTTCGCGCAGGTGGCGCCTGGTGAGCGCGAGCTCGGTGCGCGTGGGGTAGTACTCCCGCAGGCGGCAGATGCGCTCGAACAGGCGGCTGCCTTCGGCGTCGTATAGGTACTTGGGCGGCAGGGCCTTCTGCGGCTGCGAGAGGCCGGAAATGACGTCGTCGAGGAATCCGTCCGGGTCGACCGCGGAGCCGAAAAAGCTGACTACGCCCCGCCTGCTCAGCCGCGCGAGTCGGCCAGCGCGCTGCTTTCGAGCCACTTGCGGATGCGGTTGGCGTCGCCGATACGCGAGTACTTGCCCCAGGAATCGAGCAGAACGACGATCAGTTCGCGCGAGGCCACCGTCACCTGCATCACCAGACAGCGGCCCGCCTCGCTGATGTAGCCCGTTTTGGAGAGGTCGATGTCCCAGTGCGGATTGGACACCAGTCGGTTCGTATTGTGGTACGCCAGCGTACGCCCGCGCGCCTCGACTCTTGCCCTGCCGCGCGTCGTATAGGCGCGGATCTGCGGGTAGTCGGCAGCCGCCTTGACCAGCCGCGCGAGATCGCGCGGGCTCGACACGTTGTCCGAATTGAGTCCGGTGGGATCGACGTAACGCGTGTCCTGCATGCCGAGCGCGCGCGCTTTTGCGTTCATCGCCGCGACGAAGGCCTCGGTGCCGCCGGGATAGGTGCGCGCCAGCGCCGCCGCAGCGCGGTTCTCGGACGCCATGAGCGCAAGCAGCAGCAGGTCGTCGCGTGTCAGGCTCGAGCCGGGCCGCAGGCGGGAACGCGTACCCTTGAGGTGGTCGACGTCCTGCCTGCTGACGACGACTCTTTGCTTCATGTCGACGCCGCTGTCGAGCAGGACCATCGCGGTCATCAACTTGGTGATCGACGCGATCGGCATCACCGAGTCGGAATTCTTGGCGAGGATCGTCTGGCCGCTGTTGGCGTCCTGCACCAGCACCGCGCTCGAGCGCAGGAACACCTTGCCGCTCTGCGCCTGCGCGAAACCGACCGTGAGCAGCAGCACCGCGAGCAGCGCGAATACCGCGACGATTTTCTCCAGCTTGTGGAGCTGCCGTTCTGATTGTTGTGGCATGCCTGCAGTGTATAGCACTGCCCAAAAAAAACGCAAGCAAAAATAAGGGGCTACCCCCCGTATCTCGAAATAGCGTGAAATAAGCCCTGCAGCCCGGGCTTCAGGCCGTTTTGACCCGCTCCAGCGTCTCCTCGGCGGCGGCGGCCTGCTGCTGCAGCGCCCACATGCGCGCGTACTCTCCCCCGGCGGCCAGCAGCTCGCGGTGGCTGCCGCGCTCGAAGATGCGGCCCTGGGCCAGCACCAGGATCTGGTCGGCGTCCATCACGGTGGAGAGACGGTGCGCGACGACAAGGGTGGTGCGCCCCTTCGAGATGCGCTCCAACTCGGCCTGGATCGCCTTCTCGGACTTCGAGTCGAGCGCCGAGGTGGCCTCGTCGAAGATCAGGATGCGCGGATCCTTGAGCAGCGCGCGTGCGATCGCCACGCGCTGCTTCTCGCCGCCGGAGAGCTTGAGGCCGCGCTCGCCGACCATCGTCTCGTAGCCGGCCGGCAGGCTCTGGATGAAATCGTGGATATGGGCTGCGCGCGCGGCCTCGACCACGTCGGCTTCGCTCGCGTCGGGCCGGCCATAGTGAATGTTGTAGCGCACGCTGTCGTTGAACAGCACGGTGTCCTGCGGAACGATGCCGATCGCCGCGCGCAGCGACTGCTGCTGCATATCGCGGATGTCGACGCCGTTGACCAGGATCGCGCCGCCGCTCGCGTCGTAGAAGCGGTACAGCAGCCGCGCCAGGGTCGATTTGCCCGAGCCCGAGTGACCCACCACGGCGACCCGCCGGCCCGCGGGGATGGCGAAGCTCACGCGATGCAGGATGCGCCGCGCCGGCTCGTAGTTGAAGTCGACGTCGCGGAACTCGACCGCGGCCGGCCCCGATGGGAGCTCAGCGGCGCCGGGCTTATCCTCGATTTCGCGGTGCGCCCCGAGCAGGCGGAACATGCGGTCCATGTCGATCAGCGCCTGCTTGATCTCGCGGTAGACCATGCCGAGAAAATTGAGCGGGATGTAGAGCTGGATCAGCAGGCCGTTCACCAGCACCAGGTCGCCAAGCGTGAACGCCTTGGCCACCACGCCCTGCGCAGCAAGGAACATGAGCGCCGTCACCGCGCCGGCGATGATCAGCGCCTGGCCGATGTTGAGCAGCCCGAGCGAGGCCTCGTTCTGCACCGCGGCGTTCTCGTACTTGAACAGGTTCTCGTCGTAGCGCCGGGCCTCGAACTCCTCGTTGCCGAAGTACTTCACCGTCTCGTAGTTGAGCAGGCTGTCGACCGCGCGCGTGTTGGCGCTCGAATCGAGCTCGTTCGCGCGGCGCCGGATCTCCATCCGCCACTCGGTCACCAGCACGGTGAAGGTCAGGTAGACGGCAACGGCGCCGAAGGTGATCGCGGCAAAGCGCCAGTCGAACTTCTTCAGCAGCACCGCCCCCACCAGGGTGAACTCGATGATGACCGGGATGATCGAGAACAGCAGGTAGGACAGCAGCGTCGAGATGCCGCGCGTGCCGCGCTCGATGTCGCGCGTCATGCCGCCGGTCTGGCGCTCCAGGTGAAAGCGCAGCGACAACCGGTGCAGGTGACGGAAAACGCCGAGCGCAACGCGGCGAATCGCGCGCTGGGTGACGCGCACGAACACCACATCGCGCAGTTCGGCGAACAGCGTGGTGGAAAAGCGCAGCAGGCCGTATATCGCCAGTAGCGCGGCCGGCACGGCGACGACCGCAGTCTTCGCGTCCAGCCCGTCGACCACCTCCTTCATCACCAGCGGCACGCCGACGTTGGCGACCTTGGCCGCAGTGAGGAAGACCAGCGCGGCAGCCACGCGCCATTTGTATTCGAGCAGGTAGGGCAGCAGCAGCCCGAAGGCGCGCCACTCGGTTCCGCCAAGCGGCTGCGTGGGGGCGGAGTTGTGCGAGCGGCGGGCCATCGGGAAGCCGCGATTCTAGTTGCTTTTGCTTCCCCGGCGACCGAAAGGCAGCAGCAGGATCCAGCCCAGGCAATAGACGTCCAGCACCAGCGGCAGCGGCAGCAGGACCGCGCCCCACCCGCCGGGCTGCCAGCCGAGCCAGCGCGCGAGCGCGGGCAGGGTGAGGAACATCGCGATGGCGCCGAACAGGCCGGGCAGGAACGGGATTCCCGAGGGCACGCGCTCGCCGACCTTGGCTTTGCGCCAGGCGCGCCAGACCTGGAAGTTGACCACCACGCCGAAGGCGAAGAACAGCCACAGCATCGAGGCGAGCACCAGGCCGAGGAAGAAGCCGCCGCTCATGGCGCAAGGCTCGCACATCCGGGCCGGGTTGGCTTGACGCCGCCGGGCATGCGCCGTACTATTCAAACGCTCGTTTGAAATTCAACCCGATACCCATTCCCCCAATGTCCCTGGGCGCGATCAAGCCGCAACACGAAACCCGTACCCGCATCCTCGACGTGGCCGAAGAGCTGTTCATGCAGCACGGCTTCGAGGCGACCTCGATGCGGCTCCTGACCTCGACCGCGCAGGTCAACCTGGCCGCG
>DAHVFK010000328.1 GCA_027317055.1 Betaproteobacteria bacterium
TGCCATCGTACTCGAGCGCGATGCTGACATTTCTCCAGCACTGGCGGCGTTAGAGTCGGCGGGTATTAACATTTCTCACATACTCCCGAATCCAAGCTCATAGTCGTTCGAAGTGACAGCGCAGAAATCATCTGCCGATCGCGATGAATTCACTGTAACCGTGTCAACGCCGGTTGAATGTTGACCCACTTCCGCTAGAAGTCGCCGAAGTAAAACTGACCCACCTTGTGGTTGTCTGATCAGGGGGAGTGCGAGGGGGAAATCCCCCTCGCCGCTCTTTAGTGCTTCGTGGTCCTGGCCGGAGCGGAGAGCACCCCAGCCCTTCGCTTGTCTTTGAGTCTGAAGCTCTCGCCGTTGATGCCGACGATGATCGAGTGGTGCAGGATCCGATCGAGCATCGCCGCGGTGAGCACGGTGTCGCCGGCGAAAGCGCTATCCCAGCTGCCGAAGGTAAGATTGGAAGTGAGGATCATCGAGCCGCGTTCATAGCGTTGCGCCACGACCTGGAAGAACAGGTTGGCCTGCTCGCGGCTCATCGGCAGATAGCCGATCTCATCGATGATCAGCAGCTTGTAGGCATTGACTGCGCGATGCATGGCTTGCCGGTAACGGCCCTGACGCTGCGCGGCTTCCAGCATCAGCACCAGATCGGCGGCACTGAAGAAGCGCGTCTTGTAACCCTTCTGGGTGGCGAGATAGCCGAGCGCGATCGCTAGGTGAGTCTTGCCCAGGCCCGAGGGACCGAGGAACACCACGTTCTCGGCACGCTCGACGAAGGCGAGGCTGGCCAGTTCCATAATCTGCTTGCGCGGCGCGCCGGTGGCGAAGTTGAAGTCATATTGGTCAAGGGTCTTGATCGCCGGGAAGCCGGCCACCCGCGCGAACATCTCGCGCGCCCGCGCCCGGCGCGATTCGCGCTCGGCCACCAATAGCTCCTCCAGGAAGTCGGTAAACGACGTGCGCTTTTCGGCGGCGGTTTGCGCCAGCGCCGGATACTGCGCCGCGATCCCGCCGAGCCGCAGCTCGTTACACAGATCGATCAGTCGTTCGTGCTGTACGCTCATCCAATCTCCACTGCGATGATCAGTTTTTCGTAGACTCGCAACGGATGCTGGTAGCCGCGCGGGAGCGGCGCCGGACGCTTCGGAGCAGCAGGCTGGAGCGTTCCCGGCCACGGCGCGGGGAGCGATTGCAGGCGCTCGCGCTCATACTCGAGCCGCACCATCGGAACCTTGCCGGTGGTCGCGTGCACGCGGGCGTTGGCGACCTCGCGCAGCCAGGTGCCGACCCGCGCATTGGCGGTGTTGCGATCGACCTTGAGTTTTTCGGGACTGAGTTGGCTCGCCAGCGGCACGTAGAAGCTCGCGCGCAGATAGCGGATGAAGCGCTCGACCTTGCCCTTGGTCCTGGGTCGATAAGGCTGACACAGCCGCGGTACGAAGCCGTGATGGTGCGCGAAGTCCAGGAAGGTGCGGTTGTAGCGATGCAGCCCCGGCCCGTAACGATCGCGATCGGTCACCACCGTCCGCATGTTGTCGTAGAGCACTTCGCGCGGGATGCCGCCGAAGAAGTAAAACGCCCGCTCGTGGCAGCCGAGCAGCGTCTCCATCCGCTCGTCGGTAACGAACTCGACGTACGTCGTCCGGCTCCAGCCGAGCGTCGCGATGAACACCGCCAGTCCTCAAGACAGCTTCTTGCGCAGGTTGATCGAAGCGTTGTCGGTGTTGGAAAAAAAAGTTGTTCTTGATCACGACGCCGCCGCGCCCGCCCGCCTTGAGAATCCTGATGAAGTGCTGGAGGACAGGAATGCGATCTCTCCCGTGCGGATGGGAAAGTTCTCCTTGCCCTCCTTGCCCTTTTTGCGCTTTTTGCGCTTTTTGCGCTTTTTGCCATCAAATGGCGGATTGGCCAGCACGATTTCGTAGCGTTCCTTCTCCTGAATGTCGGCGAGGTTTTCGGAGAGCGTGTTGGTGTGGATTATGTTGGGCGCCTCGATGCCGTGCAGGATCATATGCATGATCGCAATCACGTAGGCGAGCGACTTCTTTTCCTTGTTGAAAAAGGCGCGGGTCTGGAGCGTGGTCAGGTCTTTGGTGGTGAGGTTGCCTTTGGCTTTCAGGTAGTCGAACGACTCGCAGAGGAAGCCCGCCGAGCCGCAGGCGCCTTCGTAGATGCGCTCGCCTATGCGGGGCTGCACAACCTGCACGATCGCGCGGATGAGCGGCGCAGGGTTAATACTCGCCGCCGTTGCGCCCGGCGTTGCCCATGTTTTTGATCTTGGCTTCATATAGATGCGAGAGCTCGTGCTTTTCGTTCTGCGAGCGGAAGCGCGGCTCGTCGATATGGTCGACGATCTCGCGCAGGTTGTAGCCGCTCTGAATCTTATTGCGAATCTCGCCGAAGATTTCGCCGATCTTGTATTCGATGGTGTTTGGGCCGCTGGCCTTCAGCTTGAGTCCGTTCAGGTAAGCAAAGAGTTTGGCGTTGACGAAATCACGCAGATCGGCGCCGGTCTTTGCGGCGTTGTGATCGAGCTTGCCATACTTCCCCTTGGGCCCGGCCCAGGTTTCCCAGCGATAAGGCTTTTCGAGGATGTAGGAATGGCGCTTGCCCTCAAGCGCGGCCTCCGTTGCCTTGTCCTCTTCGAGGGCGTCGAGATATTTGAGAAACAGCAGCCACGAGGTCTGTTCGGTGTGGTCGAGTTCGGTGGTGCATCCGGCCTCTTGATCGCATAATCGGCCGCCGTCGCAAAATGGCGGAAGATTTTCTTACGCCTCTACCCGCCGAGCAGGAAATTCAACAAGAGCTGCTTGACGACGTTCTGCAGGCGCCGGCCGAATGAAGCATTTGCGGATTCTTGGCTTCCTGCTCATCAACGCCAGTGGTATTCCCTTTTCCGGTTCTCAAAGGCGAGTTTGAGCTGACCAGAGGCACGACAGCTCCGGGAAAACCGCATGTTCGAACAGGCCTTTAGAAGTATCGACGATGTCCTTTGCAAGGTTGTCGGAGACAAGCGCATAAGAGCGGAGCTCAAGGGCAATCGAGCGGAATGTGGCTGCTTTGCGTCGCGTGATATCGGTGAATATGACACTTGTCCACATGGCTGCGTTTACTGTTATGCGGTTCAAAATCGAGAGCTAGCGCTTTGTAGATTTCGCCTTCACAATCCAAAGTCGGAGTTCTTGTTTGAACCAGCAGACGCATTTGAGCCGCCTGCGACGAATGCCACCCTATCTCTTTTCGACAAAGAATGACTGACCGATTGGCCCACCCGTTCCTCTCTTGATTAGAGCCAGACCCAGAGTAAGCAGTCGGTTGTAAACAGTCAGGGCCGACCGGCCGATGGCGATGACACACATGCGGCTGATGACGAATAGCAAGGTTTTGTAATTCCTGAACTACCCGACGACAAAATTTTGTGGGCAACGACCAAGACAATGGAACGTATGAGCATGGTGGCGACACCATGTTGGCCCTCATTAAAACTTTAGACGTTTCGCGGCATTCGGATTTTTTAGTAGGCACCATACGAGACGCTTGCGCAGAGACTTCTTGAAGCGCCGCGCTAAAATGCCTATGGCGGTTTCGCCCGCTGAGAATATGATTTAAACGAGGATATAACAGTAACCGCCAAAGTGGATCGGCGTCGGATCCGGCGATCACCGCGAGAAAGTGTATTTCTGAGATACATGTTTTTCCATTACGCGCATTGCTGGCTAGAGCGATTGCTTACAGGCTTCAGGAGAAAGCCTTCGTTGCGCTCAAACCATCAACCCTTCGGCTGCTCGACCGGATCGCCGATAATCTTTCCAAGGACAAACCACTAGATATTCCGAAGCCGCGCGCGAGTGCCGGGACCGTGCTGATCCTGCAGTAGCGAGGCGTCAGCCACCGGGTCACCGTGCTCGACAGCGACGTCGTCTACCAAGGCCGACGCTACAGTCGCTTCCGGAAGTCGCCCACGCGATCACCGGATCGCGCTGACTTGAGCAGGACTACAACTCGCTGCACGCGCAGCGCGAGGCATGCGAGGCGTTCATCAGAAGTCAGGCCGGTGAAGGTTGGCGGCTGATCAAGACCGCCTACGACGATGGCGGCTTTTCCGGAGGAGGTATGGAGCGGCTCGGGCTGCAACAGTTGCTCGCAAATATCCGCGAGGGCCTGGTCGATACCATTGTCGTCTACAAGGTCGATCGGCTTACCCGGTCGCTTACCGACTTCGCCCGGATGGTCGAACTGTTCGACGCCAAGGGCGTCTCCTTCGTGGCCGTCACCCAGCAGTTCAACACCACCACCTCGATGGGCCGGCTAACCCTCAATGCGCTGCTCTCGTTTGCGCAGTTCGAGCGCGAAGTGATCGGCGAACGAATCCGCGACAAGGTTGCCGCCTCCAAGCGCAAGGGCGT
>DAHVFK010000329.1 GCA_027317055.1 Betaproteobacteria bacterium
GTCGTACTATGACTACTACCAGCCCGAGGCCTACGTCCCGTCGCGCGACTTGTTCATCGAGAAGGATTCCTCGATCAACGAGCACATCGAGCAGATGCGGCTGTCGGCCACGAAGTCGCTGATGGAGCGGCGCGACGTGGTGATCGTGGCGACCGTGTCGGCGATCTACGGCATCGGCGACCCGTCGGAATACCACGGCATGATCCTGCACCTGCGCCAGGGCGAGAAGGTGTCGCAGCGCGACGTCCTGGCGCGGCTGGTGGCGATGCAGTACGAGCGCAACGAGCTCGACTTCCGCCGTGGAACTTTCCGCGTGCGCGGCGACGTGATCGACGTCTTCCCGGCCGAGCACGCCGAGCATGCGGTGCGGATCTCCCTGTTCGACGACGAAATCGAGAAGCTCGAGGTGTTTGACCCGCTCACCGGCAGGGTGCAGCATCCGATGGCGCGTTTCACCGTCTATCCTTCCAGCCACTACGTGACGCCGCGCGAGACGACGCTGCGCGCGGTCGAGGCGATCAAGGCCGAGTTGCGCGAGCGCATCGAGACCTTCCAGAAGGCAGGCAAGCTGGTCGAGGCGCAGAGAATCGAGCAGCGCACGCGGTTCGACCTCGAGATGCTGGCCGAGCTCGGGTTCTGCAAGGGCATCGAGAACTATTCGAGACATCTGTCGGGGCGCAAACCCGGCGAGCCCCCGCCGACCCTGATCGACTACCTGGCGCCGGATGCGCTGATGATCATCGACGAGAGCCACGTCACAATCGGTCAGCTGGGCGGAATGTACCGCGGCGACCGCGCGCGCAAAGAGAACCTGGTCGAGTACGGCTTCCGGCTGCCGTCCGCGCTCGACAACCGGCCGCTGCGGTTCGACGAGTTCGAGAAAGTGGTGCGCCAGACGGTGTTCGTCTCGGCGACCCCGGCGGCCTATGAAGCGGAGAAATCGGCGCAGGTCGTGGAGCAGGTGGTACGCCCGACGGGGCTGGTCGACCCCGGGATCGAGGTGAGGCCGGCTTCGACGCAGGTCGACGACTTGCTGTCGGAAATCTCGCTTAGAGTGAAGAAGCACGAGCGCGTGCTGGTGACCACGCTCACCAAGCGCATGGCCGAGGAGCTCACCGATTACTTGCGCGAGCACGGCGTCAAGGTGCGCTACCTGCATTCGGAGGTGGACACCGTCGAGCGAGTCGAGATCATCCGTGATCTGCGGCTGGGCGAGTTCGACGTGCTGGTGGGGATCAACTTGCTGCGCGAAGGGCTCGATCTGCCCGAGGTGTCGCTGGTGGCGGTTCTGGATGCGGACAAGGAGGGCTTCCTGCGCTCGGAGCGCTCGCTGATCCAGACCATGGGACGCGCGGCGCGCCATCTGAACGGCGCCGCGCTGCTGTACGCTGACGTGATGACCGACTCGATGCGGCGCGCGATCGCGGAAGTCGAGCGCCGGCGCAACAAGCAGATTGCGTACAACGCACAGCATGGGATCACGCCGAAGGGCATCTCGAAGCGAATCAAGGACTTAATCGACGGCGTCTACGACGCGGACGAAGCGCAAACGCTGCTGCGCGCCGCCCAGGACGACGCGCGCTACGAGGCAATGAGCGAAAAGCAGATTGCGCGCGAGATCAAGCAGCTCGAGAAGAAAATGCTCGAGCACGCGAAAAACCTCGAGTTCGAACAGGCGGCCAAGATGCGCGATCAGCTCGTGGAGCTGAAGAAGCACGTGTTCGGCGTCGCGCTGGCGTCCGAATAGCGGTGCGCGGCGTTCTTTTCGTTTGCACCGGCAACATCTGCCGTTCGCCGACCGCCGACGGTGTCATGCGGCGGCTGGTGCGCGAGGCGGGCCTCGCCGAGGAGGTCCGCGTCGACTCGGCCGGGACGCACGATTACCACGTCGGCGAGCCTCCGGATGAGCGTGCGCAGGAACACGCGCGGCGCCGCGGCTACGATCTCAGCAGGCTGCGCGCACGCCAGGTGGCGATGGAGGATTTCCAGTCTTTCGAACTTATCCTCGCCATGGACCGCGGGCAGCTTGAGATACTGCGGCGCGTTGCGCCGCCGCGGCACCGGCACAAGCTGCGCCTGTCGATGGAATTCGCCGACGGGCAGAGCGAAGAGGAGGTCCCCGACCCGTACTATGGCGGGCCGGGAGGCTTCGAGCAGGTGCTCGACATGGTGGAGGCCGCGGCGCGCGGCCTGCTGGCCGAACTGCGGGGCGGGATTAAAGCTTCTTGACGATGCGCAGCGTGAGTGGACCCTGGGGCACGGAGTGGACTTCGAAACCGAGCGCACGCGCAACGCGCAGCATGGGCGGATTGTTTTGCAGCTCTTGCCGTCGGGATTGACGACGTAACGCGCCTCGCCCGCAACCTCCGTGTGCGCGCCCTCGCCGTGGATCGGGCGAATGGGCACCTTCCGGCCGTCGAACAGCGTGTGTTCGCGCTCCAGCCGGAACGGGTAGTCAGCCAAGGGTGCCGGGCAGCGCTACTTCCTGGTTTCGATCTGTTCCAATTCCGGTTCCGTTTCGACAGGCCGGGGCTTGGGCTCGCGCCGCGTGCGACCTAGCGGCTGTGGCTGCTCGGGCTCGGCTGGCAGCGAGCGCGCCTTCGACCGGTCGGTTTCGATCATCACCAGGCCCGACTGGTGCAGCTCAGCAGTCGGCGGGCTTTCCGGCTCGAACGCCGGCATGACCGGAGGCAGCGGCTCGAAAGGCGCCTGCGCCCGCGTCTCGGGCGCTTGTCGCTCGATTACCGGCTCAGGCGTCGGGGCGGGCCGCGGCGCCGGCACCGGCTCGACGACCTGCGGCGCCGGAAACTCGGGCAGCGGCGGCGTGCTCACCGCGAGCACGGGTTCGCTCACCGTCACCGTCACCGTTTCGGGTACCGGCTGGAACGCCACAACCGGCGCTTCGGACGCGCCGCTTTCAGACTGCTGGTCGATGCCGCCCACGGCCTGCTCCGGGCGACGGTCGCGACCGCGGCGGCCGCGGCGGCTGCGGCGGTGCTCTTCACCCTCAGGCGAACCACCGGCCTGCGCTTCCGGCCGTGGCGCCCGTGGCTCAGCATCGGTATGGGGCGGACGCGGCGGGCGCTGATCGGGACGGCGTTCACCGCCGGGCCGTGCTTCCCGGGGCTGGCCGTTGCCCCGCTGCTCAAGGCGGCTTTGCTGGCCATCGCGCCGCCCGCCGCGTTCACCACGCTCGCTTCGTCCGCCTCGCTCTGCGCGCTCGCCGCGCGCAGGGCGCTCGCCTCGCTCGCCGCGTTCCGCGCCGCGCCGATGCTCGCCGCGCTGCTCGGGGCGCCGGTCGCGTTGGCGGGATTCCCGACGCGGCTCGCGAAGCCCCGGACGCGATTCGGGAGCGGGCGCGGCGGTCGCTACGCTCGCGGAATCGGCGGGTTGCTCGAGCTTGAACCAGCCCAGGATGCGGCCGATGATTCCCGGACGAGCCGGGGAGGACATCATGGGCGAGGGCACGCGCTCGGGGCGGCGCTGATGCCGCTGGCCACGCGCCTCCGCCGGGGCCCGCGGCAGCGGATCGGCCACCATAGGCGCCGGCTGGTCCGGAGTGATGGCTTTTACCACCGCCTCCTGACGTTCCTTGACCGGTTCGGCGTCGGCGCCGAGCTTCGGCTCCTCGGGCTGCTCGACCAGCTCGTAGCTCGCTGGCACGTGCTCCATCTCGTTCAGTTCGTCGTGCTTCAGGCGCTGCACCTTGTAGTGCGGCGTGTCGAGGTGCTGATTGGGGACCAGCACGATATTGACTTTGAGGCGCCCCTCGAGCTTCTGGATTTCGCTGCGCTTTTCGTTCAGCAAGAAGCTGGCGACGTCGACCGGCACCTGCGCGTGGACCGCGCCGGTGTTCTCCTTCATCGCTTCCTCCTGCAGGATCCGCAGGACATGCAGCGCCGTCGACTCCGTGCCGCGGATGAATCCCGTGCCGCTGCAGCGCGGGCAGTTGATGTGCGCGGTTTCCTCGAGCGAAGGCTGCAGCCGCTGGCGCGACAGCTCCATCAGCCCAAAGCGCGAGATCTTTCCGATCTGCACCCGCGCGCGATCGAAGCGTAGCGCTTCGCGGAAGCGGTTTTCCACGTCGCGCTGGTTGCGCTGCGCTTCCATGTCGATGAAGTCGACAACGATCAGCCCTCCAAGGTCCCGCAGCCGCAGCTGGCGCGCGACTTCGTCCGCCGCCTCCAAGTTGGTGCGCAGCGCGGTTTCCTCGATGTCGTGGCCTTTGGTGGCGCGCGCCGAGTTGACGTCGATCGCGACCAGCGCCTCGGTGTGGTCGATTACCACCGCACCGCCCGAAGGCAGGTTCACGTGGCGCGCGTAGGCGCTCTCGATCTGGTGCTCGATCTGGAAGCGCGAGAATAGCGGCACGTCGTCGCGGTAGAGCTTGACCTTGCCGACGTTTC
>DAHVFK010000032.1 GCA_027317055.1 Betaproteobacteria bacterium
CCGAGGATGAGCTCGCGCGCCTGCTCGCGGAGCAACAGGCGCTGCTCGACAACGTGGTGGTGGGCATCGCCTTCGTGCGCGAGCGCGTCATCCAGCGCTGCAGTCAGCGCTTCGAGGAGCTGTTCGGCTACGCGCCCGGCGAGGGCCAGAGCGTGCCGGCGCGCGCCATTTACTTTACCGACGAGGAGCATGCGGAGCGCGGCGCGGTATACGCCGAGCTGGACCAGGGGCGCGCCCACCAGCGCGAGCAGTTCCTGCGTCGCGCCGACGGCTCCGGCTTCTGGTGTCGGCTCTCGGGCCGCGCGGTCGAACCCGGCAACCCGGCCAAGGGCTACGTCTGGCTGTTCGAGGACGTCACGCTCGAGCGCGAGACCGAGGAGCGCATGCGCCGCGCGCTCGCCGAGCAGCAGCTGATCCTCGACAACGCCACGGTCGGCATCTCGTTCGTCAAGAACCGCGTCTACCAGCGCTGCAACCCGAGGTTCGAGGAGATGTTCGGCTATGCGCCGGGCGAGATGATCGGCCAGAGCACGGCGATCGTCTTCCCCAGCACGCGGGACTACGAGGACGCGGGCGAGACGCGCTACGAGATGCTGGCGCGCGGCGAGCGCTCGACCGATGAGCGCGAGCTCAAGCGCCGCGACGGCACGCTCATCTGGTGCAAGATCGTCGGGCGCGCGATCGATCCGGTCCGGCCGCACGAGGGCACGATCTGGATCTACGACGACATCAGCGTTGAGCACGCCGCGCGCGAGTCGCTCGAGCAGGCCGTTTCCCAGCGCACGGCGCAGCTTGCGGACGCGAACCGGATGCTCGAGGCGGAGATCGCTGAGCGCAAGCAGGCCGAGCAGCGCGCGCAGCACCTGGCCGACCACGACGCCCTGACCGGGCTGCCCAACCGGCGCCTGCTCGAGGACCGCCTGACGCAGGCCCTCGCGCTCAGCTACCGCAACCGCGAGCAGACCGCGGTCATGTTCATCGACCTGGATCGCTTCAAGACCATCAACGACTCGCTCGGCCACGCGGCCGGCGACGTCCTGCTGAAAGACGTCGCCCAGCGCCTGGTGACGCAGCTGCGTGACGTCGACACGATCTGCCGCATAGGCGGCGACGAGTTCGTGGTGGTGCTGCCCGAGATCAGGCGGGCCACCGACGCCGCGCACGTGGCGCAGAAGGTGATCGAGCAGCTGTCGTTGCCGACCGTGGTCGAGGGGCGCGAGTTGCACGTCACGCCATCGATCGGCATCAGCGTGTTCCCGGAGGACGGGCGCGACGCGGAGACGCTGATCCGAAATGCCGACGCGGCCATGTACCACGCCAAGGAGATGGGGCGCGCGAACTACCAGTTCTTCACCGACCAGATGAACCTGTCGGCCTCACGCCGGCTGGCGCTGGAGAACGATCTGCGGCGCGCGCTGCAAAAGGGCGAGCTGCGGGTGCACTACCAGCCGATCATCGAGCTCAAGGGCGGTTGCGTCGCCGGGCATGAGGCGCTGGTGCGCTGGCAGCATCCGTCGCGCGGGCTGGTGCCGCCGGCGGAATTCATCCAGCTGGCCGAGGACACCGGCCTGATCCTCAATATCGGCGAGTGGGTGCTGCGCGAGGCCTGCCGTTGGGCCACCTTCATCGGCATCGACCGGGGATTGCCGGTGTCGGTGAACCTCTCGGCGCGCCAGTTCGGCGATCCCACGCTGGTCAGCACGGTGGCGCAGGCGCTCAAGGATAGCGGGCTGCCAGCGAGCCTGCTCGAGCTCGAGATCACCGAGTCGACGGCGATGCAGCACACGGACGTCACGGCCGCCACGTTCGCCAAGCTCAAGCAGCTCGGGGTATCGATCGCGATCGACGACTTCGGCACCGGGTACTCGAGCCTGGCCTACCTCAAGCGTTTCGCGGTCGACAAGTTGAAGATCGACCGTTCGTTCATCGAAGGCATTCCGGCGGACAAGGATCACAAGGCGATCGTCGCCGCCGTGGTCGCGCTTTCGCACGCGCTCGGCCTCAAGGTGGTGGCCGAAGGCGTCGAGACCGAGGCCCAGATGGAGTTCCTGCAGACCTGCCGCTGCGACTACCTGCAGGGCTTCCTCGCCGGGCGCCCGGTGGACGCGGACACCGCGGCGAAAGAGTACGTCTGAACAAGCCGCTGCTGCATTTCTCGCATGCCAACGGGTTTCCGGCGCCGTGTTACGCGCAGATGTTCGACGCGCTCGGCAAGCGCTACCGCATCGGCTGGATCGAGGCGATCGGCATGGATCCGCGCTTCCCCGTCACGGAGGGTTGGCCGCACCTGGTCGAGCAGCTGATCGACACGCTCGAGCGCGAGTACCGCGGCGCGCCGGTGCTCGGCGTGGGGCACTCGCTCGGCGGCTACCTCAGCTTGCTTGCCGCGCTCAGGCGGCCCGAGCTGTTTCGCGCCATCGTGCTGCTGGATGCGCCGGTGATCGGCGGCCTGCGCGGGCGCATGCTCGGCGCGACCAAGCGGCTGGGGATCGTCGACCGGGTGACGCCCGCGGGTGCGACGCGCGACCGGCGCAGCCAATGGGACAGCCGGGCGGATGCGAAGCGCCACTTCCGCACCCGGCGCCTGTTTCGCCACTTCACCGAAGCCTGCCTGGACGACTACGTGCGCCACGGGCTGGTGCGCTCGGGCGGTGCGCTCAGGCTGCTCATCGACCCGCAGGTCGAATATCAGATCTACCGCACCATCCCGCACGACATGGCCCGCCCGCTGCGCGCGCTGCGCGTGCCGGGGGGGTTCGTGGGCGGCGAACATTCGGACGTGGTGCGGCGCACCGGGCTGGCCGCGACGCGGCGCCGCTTCGCGCTGCGCAAGGTGCCCGGCGGACACCTGTTCCCGTTCGAGTATCCGGCCGAGGCCGCGGCAGCCGTGATCGAGCTGGCCGACGAGCTTTGCGCGTGAGGGCTTAGATCGTGCGCGCGCGGCGCCGCTTGAGGATCTCCTCGAGCGTCCTGATGTTGAGCTCGACCCCCTCGAGGTTCGGATCGACCTCGAGCGCGCGCCGGAACCAGGCCAGCGCCTGCTCGTAGTCTTCCAGTGCGAGGTAGATCTGCCCCAGGCCGGAGAGTGCGCCGAAGTGCCGCGGATTGCGCTTTAGCACCTGATTGCAGTCGGCAATCGACTTGCGGTACTCGCCCGCCAGGTAGTAGGCCGTGGCGCGCTTGTTCCACGCTTCGGTGAACGCCGGCATCTTGCGGATCACCTCGGAGAAGGTCGCGATCGACTGCGGCAGCCGGCCGCCGTTCATTTCCTCCACGCCGCGCGCCAGCAGCTCGTCGAGCGCGCGGTCGCCGGAGCGACTCCACAGCACCCAGAGCGCGCTTTCAGCGTAGCTGCGCACCGGTGCGCTGTCGTCGCGCAGCCGCGGGTAGAGCAGCTCGGCGTCTCCCGCGGCGCCGTGGTTGGCGATCCAGGCGATCGCTTCGGCCCGGCGGGCCGGCTCGTCCGCGCGCAGCTCGGCGAGCGCCGCGGCGCGGTCGGCCGGCGGCGCCGCGAATGCCGGCGCGGCATGCACGGTCAGTCCCAGCACGACGGCCCACAGCAGGCGCATTCGGGTATTCTACCGGCCCTCATGAGCGCTCGAACCTACCGCGACCTTCCGACCGACTCGACCACGTTCTATCCGCGCCTGATCGGCACGCACGGGGCGGTCGCCTCCAACTCCTATCTTTCGGTCAACGCCGGGGTCGACGTGCTCAAGGCGGGCGGCAACGCGTTCGACGCGGCGGTCGCGGGGACCCTGGTCGAGGGCGTGGTCAATCCGCAGATGCACACTCTCGGCGGCGAATGCCCGATGCTGGTGCGCCTGGCGGGCGAGTCGCGGGTGATCGCGGTCAACGGCAACACGGCCGCGCCCATGGCGGCGACGCCCGAGGCCTACCGCGCGCGCGGCCTGGCCGATGTGCCCGACAGCGGCATTCTCGCCGCGGGCGCGCCGGCCGCGTTCTCGGCCCTGATGACCGCGCTCACGCGCTGGGGCACGATGAGCCTGAAGGACGTCTCGTGGCACGCGCGCGAGCTCGCGGCGAAGGGATTTCCGATGCACTCGGGGCTGCGCAGCTCGCACAAGTACGGCCTCACCGTACTGCGCGAGAGGTTCCTGTCGGAATGGCCCGCGACCGGCCGACTGTACATTCCGGGCGGGCGAGTGCCGGAGGTGGGCGAGCCGGTGAAGAATCCGGCGTACGCCCGGGTGCTCGACTACCTCGCCGGCGAGAAGGATCCGCTCGCCGCGTTCTACCGGGGCGAGGTGGCGGACGAGATCGCGAAATTCTCGCGCGAGCGCGACGGCCTGCTCGCGCGCGAGGATCTGGAGCGCTTCGAAACCCGGCTCGAAGAGCCCGCGCGCCTGCGCTTTCGCGACACCGAGCTCTACAAGTGCGGCTTCTGGAGCCAGGGGCCGGCCGAGCTGCAGGCCATCGCGCTCATGGCGCGCCACGACCTGCAGGCGATGGAGCCGGGCAGCGCGGACTACTGCCATCTGCTGATTGAAGCGATGAAGCTCGCTTTCGCCGACCGCGAGCAGTACTACGGCGATCCGTCGCAGACCCTGGTTCCATCCGACATTCTGCTGTCGGACGCGTACAACGACGAAAGGGCGAAGCTGATCGACCTGCGCCGCTCGAGCCTCGAGCTGCGCCCCGGCGACGCGCGGCGCAACGCGGCGCTGCTGCCCGAGGAGGAGCGCTTCGCGCCGGGCCACTGGGGCGCCGGCACGGTGCACGTGGACGCAGTCGACGCCAAGGGCAACATGGCCTCCTTCACCCCGAGCGGCGGCTGGCTGATGTCGGCCGAGGTGGTCGAGCCGCTCGGCTTTCCGCTCTCGGTGCGGATGATGACCTTCTACCTCGGGCCGCAGCACCACCCCAACGTGGTCGCCCCGGGCAAGCGCCCGCGCACCACGCTTACGCCCTCGCTTGCGTTCCGCAACGGCAAGCCGTGGATGACCTTCGGCACCATGGGCGGCGACAACCAGGGCCAGTGGCTGCTGCAGTTCTTCCTCTACCGCGCCGCTTTCGGCCTGACGCTGCAGCAGGCGATCGAGGCGCCCAAGCTCTCGACCGAGCACTTCCCGGGCTTCTTCGCCCCGCACCGCGGCTACCCCAACCGGGTGCGCATCGAGCCGCGCTTCGGCAAGAAGGTGCTCGACGAGCTCAGGCGCCGCGGCCACGAGCTCGACGTGGCGCCGGACTGGACCGAGGGTTTCGTCTCGGCGGCCCAGTTCGACGAGGCGAGCGGCCTTATCGAGGCCGGCTGCGACCCGCGCGGCGCGAAGTCCGAGGTTTTCCCGGCTTACGCTTTTTGCTGGTAGTCGCCTTGCCGTATTTCTTGCGCGCCAGCGCCGCGCCGGCCCCCAAGGCTTTCAGCTTGGCGATCGCGATCTCGCGCTGCATTGGCGCCATGCCGCAGTTGGTGCACGGAAACAGGCGGTTCTTCGGCACGTACTTGAGCGCGCGGCGGATGGTGGCGGCGACCTCGGCCGGCGTCTCGACCTTGTCCGAGGCGACGTCGATCACCCCCACCAGCACGTCCTTGCCCTTGAGCAGTGCCATCAGCTGCGGCGGCACGTGCGAGTGGATGCACTCGAGCGAGACCTGCTTGATTTTGCTCTTGGCGAGCGCGGGAAAGATCTTCTCGTACTGGCGCCACTCCTCGCCCAGGCTTTCCTTCCAGTCGATGTTGGCCTTGATGCCGTAGCCGTAGCAGATGTGGACCGCGGTGGTGCACTTGAGCCCGCGCGCGGCGCGCTCGAGCGCCGTGACGCCCCACTTGACCACGTCGTCCATGTAGACGTTGAACGCCGGCTCGTCGAACTGGATCGTGTCGACGCCGTCCTTCTCCAGCGCACGCGCCTCCTGGTTGAGCAGGTCGGCGAAGGCCAGCGCCAGCTTTACCTTGTCGCTGTAGAACCGGTCGGCGATCGTGTCGACGATCGTCATCGGCCCGGGCATGGTGATCTTTAGCTTCCTGCCGGTGTGCGCGCGCGCCACGCGCGCCTCGATCTGGTGCACGCGCCCCTTGAGTTTGATCGGCCCGACCACCACCGGGACCATCGCCTCGTAGCGGTTGTCGCGAATGCCCATCTTCACCTTGTGCTCGAAGTCGATGCCCTCGACCGCCTCGAGGAAGCCGTGCACGAAGTGCTGGCGCGACATTTCTCCGTCGGAAACGATGTCGATGCCGGCGTCTTCCTGCTCCTTGAGCCACAGCAGCGTCGCGTCGCGCTTGGCGCGCGCAAGGTCTTCGCCAGACGCCTGCCAGGTCGGCCAGAGCTTGTTCGGCTCGGCGAGCCAGAAAGGTTTCGGCAGGCTGCCGGCGATGGTAGTCTCGAACATGGTGCGGTCTCCTCCAATGGCGATCGCGCCAAGTCTACCGCGCTTGAGAAGGATGAACAGATCGTGGTGAGAAGCGTTGCCCTGGTGCTGGTGCTGGTCCTGCTCGCGATGCTGGCCTGGGTCGCGCTGCACTCGAGCGGCGTGAGCATCGTCGTGAACGGGCGCGAGCTTGCCGGCCCGGCGAAGTTCGCGGCCGAGGGTTGGGGCCTGCTGGTGGGGATCGTGGGCATGTTCTGCGCCGCGATCCTGCTTACCTTCGTTTTCGCCGGAATCGGCCTGATCCTGCTCGGGGCGTTCGTGCTGGCCGGCCTGCTGCTGGTGTGGCTTGCGTTCCCGTTCCTGCTGCCGCTGCTGATTCCACTTGTGATCGTGTGGCTGTTCGTCGCCGCGGTGCGCGGCAAAAAGGGCGGCGCCGCGCGCGACGGCTAGGCGGCGGCCGCCGCCGGCTGGCGTGCCTCGCGGATCGGCAGGTTGATCGCGGCGGCGAACAGGCAAAGCGCGATGTCGGCCCACCACATCAAGTCGTAGTTGCCGGTTGCCACGAACACCTTGCCGCCGAGCCAGGCGCCGAGAAAGCCGCCCACCTGGTGCGACAGCATCACCACGCCGAACAGCGTCGCCAGGTACTTCGGCCCGTGCAGCTTGGCCACCAGGCCCACCGTCGGCGGCACGGTCGAGAGGTAGGTGAAGCCGATCGCGGCGGAGAACACGAGGAAGCTGAATGCAGTCTTGGGCGCGAACTGGAAGAACACCAGGATAATCACCGCGCGCGCGGCGTAGATGCCGACGAGCGACATCTTCATGCGCCAGGTCTGGATGCGCAGCCCGATCCACAGGCTGCCGCCGATGTTGAACAGGCCGACCACCGCCAGCGACCACGCGCTGACGGTGGCCGGCAGACTGCACAGCGCGACGTAGCCCGGCAGATGGGTGACGATGAAGGCGACGTGAAAACCGCAGGTGAAGAAGCCGGCACTGAGCAGCAGGAAGCTGCGGTCGCCCGCGGCCGCGCGCAGCGCCTGGCGCAGGGAGGCGGCGCCGGGCGAGGCCGCGTGCGAGGCATGCGCCGCGCCGCCGCGCGTGAGCCAAAGCACCAGCGGCACCGCGAGCAGGCCGCTCGCGCCGAGCAGCACCAGCGCCGGTTGCCAGCCGGCCAGGCCGATGGCGAGCTGCGCCAGCGGCACCAGGGTGAACTGGCCGAACGAGCCGCCGGCATTGATGACGCCGCTCGCGAACGCGCGCTTCGCCTCCGGGATCCAGCGGTTTGCTGCCGACATGAGTAACGAGGGACCGAGCGCACCCGCGCCGGTCGCGCCGAGCACCCCGATCAGGAGCGCGAGCGCGAGCCCGGTGTGCGCGAGAGGCGTAAGCGCGGTGGCGGCGGAGACTAGCAGCGCGCCGCCAATCATCACCGGCCGCGGGCCGTAGCGGTCTGCTATTCCGCCGGCCACCGGCTGCGCCAGTCCCCACATCAGCTGCGCGATGCCGAACGCGAGGCTGATCGTGGCGTAGCCCATGCCGGTCGAGGAGTTGATCGCGCTGATGAACAGCGGCTGCGCCTGGCGCAGGCCCAGGCCGAGCGCGAACACGGCGCCCGCAGCGAGCGCGACGAACAGGTAGTTGCGGCGCTGCGCAATCATGAAGCCCCCTCGTGCATCCTAGCGGGCGCCCGATTGGCGTCAAGCCGCACGAGGCTGCGCGCTTCAGGTAGGCTTGTGCCATGGCGAAACGACTGATCGTCGCGATCACCGGCGCGACCGGCGCCGCTTACGGCGTGCGACTGCTCGTGGCGCTGCACCGGCAGCGCGGCTGGGAGAGCCACCTGGTGCTTTCGGAAGCGGGCGCGCTGACTGCCTGGCAGGAACTGGGCCTGAAGCGGCGCGAGATCGAGCGGCTGGCCGCGGTCGCCTACAACCCGCGCGACATCGCCGCGACGCTCGCGAGCGGCTCGTTCCTGACCGAGGGCATGGTGATTGCGCCGTGCTCGATGAAGACGCTCGCCGCGGTCGCGCACGCGCACGCCGACGACCTGGCCTCGCGCGCCGCCGACGTGGTGCTCAAGGAGCGCCGCCGCCTGGTGCTGCTGCCGCGCGAGGCCCCGCTCAATCTCGCGCACCTGCGCAACATGGTCGCGGTGACCGAGATGGGAGGGATCATTTTTCCTCCGGCTCCGGCGCTCTATGCCAAGCCGAAGAGCATCGAGGAGCTCATCGAGCACACCGTGGCACGGGTGCTCGACTTGTTCGGCATTCGCGCGAGCGGCCTCAAGCGCTGGGCAGGGATGAAAGGAACGCTTCCAGCGCGCGATTGAATTCCGCCGGCTTTTCCATGTTGGACAGGTGCGCCGCGTCCGGGATCAGCACTAGCTTCGAGCCGGGCGCGTTGTCGTGGATCTCGCGCGCCATCGCCGGCGGCGTGCCCGGGTCCTTGTCGCCGCAGACGACCAGAATCGGACAGTCGATTTCCTTCAGCCTGGCGGTCAGGTTGATCTTCGGAATCGCGTGGCTGCAGCCGGCATAGCCGGCAACCGGGGTGTTCGCAATCAGCACCGCGATGCGCTGAACCACCTCGGGATGCGCCTTGCGGAACGGCTCGGTGAACCAGCGCTCGAGGGTCGGCTGCACCAGCGGCTGCATGCCGCGCGTCTCGACCGTGTGGATGCGCTCCTTCCATACCCCCGCCCCGTCGGCCGGGTAGCGGCTGGTGGTATCGGCCAGCACCAGGCTGCGAAATACGCCTGGATACTTGAGCGCGAAGGTCTGGCCGATCATGCCGCCCATCGACAGGCCGACATAGTGCGTGCTGTCGATAGCAAGGTGCTTGAGCAGCGCGTGCAGGTCGTCGGCGAGCTGCTCCAGCGTGTAGGCACCCGAGGGCGCCATGCTCTCGCCGTGTCCGCGCGTGTCGTAGGCGAGGACGCGGTAGCGGTCCTTGAAGGCGGCGATCTGGTCGTCCCACATGCGCACGCTGCAGGCGAGCGAATGGCTGAAGGTCAGCCACGGCGCGCCTTCCTTGCCGTGAATCTCGTAGTAGGTCTCGATGCCGTTGACGGTCGCTTTCATGCTCTCCTCCCTAGGTCGAGGCGACCACGAGCGGGATCATCATTTCCTCCGCGCTCGCGCCCCCGTGGTTGCCGATGTGCAGGTGCCGGGGCTCGCCCGGCGTCCAGTCCCTGATGGTAAACCGCTCGTTCATCACCAGCGCGACGTCGCCCACGCGCTCGGCGATGCGCGGGTGCGCGGGCCCGGCGCCGAACCAGCCCTCGGCCAGCAGCTCGCGGCTCGCGCGCACCCGGGCACGGCCGTCGAGCCATTGCGCGGCGCGCGCCATGAACTCTTCCACCCGGCCGTCCTGGACGTGGCAGTACGCGACGCGGCGCTCGCCGCACAGCGGATAGCGCAGCAGCGCGGAGGGCCCGGGCCCGTCCTCGAGCTGTAGCGCGGTCTCCGGCGGGCAGTCGAGAAAGCCATGATCGGCAGTGGCGATGACCACGCTCTCGGTCCCCGCCAGGCGCGCCAGCAGCGCGCCGAAGGCCGCGTCGATCGCTGCGAACTGCTCGGCCGCCTGCGGGCTCTCGGCGCCGTGCGCGTGCGAAAGAGTGTCGTACAGCGGCCAGTAGACGTAGACGAACTTGCGCTCGTCGCCGGATTTGACCGCGGCCTCGGTCTGGCGCACCAGGCCGTCCAGGTCGTCGTAGGCGCGCCGCTCGGCGTGCCCGCAGTGGTGCAGGTTGTACCGGGAGTCGATGATCTCGCGCTGCGAGACGACGATCGAGCGTACCGGCAGCGCGTCGAACAGCGAGGCCGAGGCGTAGATCGCGCGTGCATCGACTCCGCGCGCGCCCAGCGGCAGGTAATCGCCGCGGGAACGGAAAGGCAGCGGCGCGGCGACGCAGCCCGCGGCGCCGAAGTAGGCGAACCAGCCGGTCAGACCATGCTCGAGCGGCGCACAGCCGGTGTAGGTAGTGGTGATCGCGCTGGCGGTGGTGGAGGGGAACACCGAGGTCATCGCGCCGCGCCGCCGGCGCTCGAGCTCGCCGCCGGCGCCGCGTCGCGTCAGGTACCGGTCGCCCATCCCGTCGACGATCAGCAGCACCAGGTTGCGCGCCGCGGCGATCTCGGCCGGCGGCAGCTGCTCGAGGGTCGGATGCCGCGCCCGGCCGCCGCGTGCCTCGATGAGCGAGGCGATCAGGTTGAGCAGGCCGGCGCCAGCGTAATCGGGGCGTACCATGGCGCGAATCCTAGCGGATTCGCGCCGTCCGGCTGCGAAACCGAGCCCGCGCTAGTGGAATACCATCGGGTTGGTGAGCAGGGCCCGGTAGCTGCCGAGGAAGGCCGCGACCGAATCGTCGTCCGGCCCGCCGGATATCAGGTGCGCCATTTGGGCACGGAACTGCCGCTCCAGGGCACCTTCCAGGTACGCACCGAGCCCTGTGCGCGTGTCCACCAGCTCGATGCCCCAGCCGGGGAACTCGGTCACGTAGTAGTCGCCGTTGTCGTAAAGCACGTTCATAACGGGCCTCCTTCGGCGCCCTTCGGCGCGTTGTTGCCAAATCATTAGGCAACTACAAGCAAGGTTTGTGCCCCAAGGCCGGGATTCAAACCCTCGCGCAGTACCCGGGTGGTAGAATGTCACGCTTCTTTCGCAAGGATTGCGCCATGCGCGTTGAAGTACACGTCCACGCCGACATTCCCATTCTGGAAGGGGTCTCGAAGAAGCAGATCGAGCAGGCGCTGGCACCCTGGCTCGAATACCTGGACGGCGAGGGGCTGGGCGACGTCAAGAGCCTCGAGCCGGATGAGCCGGGCCTCAAGTTCGACGAGAAGGACCTCATGCTGTACGTCTGCTGGACCGGCGAGATCGGGCGCAGCTTCCACCGCGCGCTGGACGAGGCGCTGGAGAACCTGGGGCCGTACTGCTACGAGGCGGTCGAAGTCGACCTCACCCTGTACCAGGAGAACGGCGATCAGGAAGGACGCCTGCTGTTCGTCGGCCCGACCGCACAGGCGATTCACGAAGCGCAGCGCCGCTGCATGATCGAGGACGTCGCCGCGCTGCTCGAGCGCCAGTTCGACAAGGAGCGCGCGGCCGAGGTAGTGATGCTGGTGAACGACATGTTCGACCGCGACTGGAAGGACAAGGCCGCGCAGCCGAAACAGCCCGAGCGCGCGTTCGAGGCCTACACCAAGCCGAGCCGCAAGCACCTGCACTAGACCCGCCGATCCCACCAGCGCCCCTTGCGAGGGGCGTTTTCTTTTGCGGAGTCCGCAATGGCCGCACCCAAATATCCCGCCTTCGACACGCTCGCGCTGCACGCCGGCCAGTCGCCCGACGCGGCGACCGGAAGCCGCGCGGTGCCGATCTACGCTACGACTTCGTACGTGTTCCGCGACACCGAGCACGCGGCGTCGCTGTTCAACATGGAGCGCGCGGGGCACGTGTACTCGCGCATCTCCAACCCGACCGTGGCGGTGCTCGAAGAGCGCATCGCCGCGCTCGAAGGCGGCGTCGGTGCGATCGCGACCGCGTCGGGGCAGGCGGCGCTGCACCTGGCGGTCGCGACCCTGCTCGACGCGGAGCAGCACGTCGTCGCCTCGAACTCGCTCTACGGCGGCTCGCACAACTTGCTCGGCTATACGCTCAGGCGCTTCGGCATCGACACGACATTCGTCAGCCCGCGCGACCCGCGCAATTTTGAGCGCGCGATCCGGGACAACACGCGCCTGGTGTTCGGCGAGACGCTCGGCAATCCGGGGCTCGACGTGCTCGACATCCCCGCGGTGGCGGCGATCGCGCACGCGGCGGGCCTGCCGCTGCTGGTCGACTCGACCTTCACCACGCCCTATCTGATGAAGCCGTTCGAGCTCGGCGCGGACCTGCTGTACCACTCGGCGACCAAGTTTCTCGGCGGGCACGGGGTGGCGATCGGCGGCGTGCTGGTCGACTCGGGGCGCTTCGACTGGGAGAAGAGCGGCAAGTTTCCCCAGCTCACCGCGCCTTACGAGGGGTTTCACGACATGGACTTCGAGGAGGAGTCGGGCACGCACGCGTTCCTGTTGCGCGCGCGGCGCGAGGGACTGCGCGATTTCGGCGCCTGCATGGCGCCGATGACCGCGTTTCACATCCTGCAAGGAATCGAGACGCTGCACTTGCGCATGCCGCGCCACGTCGACAACGCGCGCAAGGTGGTGGCCTTCCTCGCCGCGCACCCGATGGTCGAGTCGGTCGGCTACCCGGAGCTGCCGTCGCACCCGGACCGCGCGCTCGCGGAGCGGTTGCTGCCGCGCGGCGCGGGCGCGGTGTTCTCGTTCAACCTGAAGGGCGGGCGTCCCGCGGGGCGCGCGTTCATCGAGGCACTGCGCGTGTTCTCGCATCTGGCGAACGTGGGCGACGCGAAGTCTCTGGTCATCCACCCCGCCAGCACGACCCACTACCGCATGTCAGACGAGGACCTGAAGAAGGCTGGCATCAGCGCCGGCACGGTGCGACTCTCGATCGGCCTGGAGGATGCGGGCGACCTGATCGATGACCTCGGACGCGCCCTCGGCGCGGCGCAAAGGGCAGGGCAATGAATCTCGCCGTCGAAGGCAAGCAGGTGTTCGTCTACACCGCGGCGCACCCGATCGACGCGGCCAAGCCGAGCGTCGTGTTCGTGCACGGGGCGGGGCTCGACCACAGCTGCTTCGCGCTGCAGAGCCGCTACTTCGGCTATCACGGGCGCAATGTGCTGGCGCTCGATCTGCCGGGACACGGGCGCTCCGAAGGGCCGCCGCTGGAAAGCGTCGCGCAGATCGCCGACTGGATCGTGGCGCTGCTCGACGGCGCGAAGCTGGGGCGCGCGAGCGTCGTCGGCCACTCGCTCGGCGCCCTGGCAGCGCTCGAGTGCGCGGCGCGCCATCCCGAGCGCGTGGACAGAATCGCGTTGCTCGGCATCGCGTTCCCGATGAAAGTGACCGACGACTTCCTCGAGGCGGCGAGAAGCAACGAGCAGGCCGCCTACGACATGGACACCATCTGGGCGCACGCGCCCCGGGTGCCGCTCGGGGGCAACCCCAACCCCGGGATGTGGATGTACGGCGACTCGCTGGCGCGCCTCGCGCGCCTTGCGCCGGGCGTGCTCTACACCTCGCTCAAGGCGTGCAACGACTATGGCGCGGGGCACGAGAGCGCGGCCAAACTGAATTGCCCCGCATTGCTTCTGGTTGGCAAGCGCGACATGATGACGCCGCCAAAGGGCGCCGGCGCGCTCGCCCGGGCGATCTCCGGCAGCCGGACGGTGCAAATTGCCCGGAGCGGCCACTCGATGATGGCCGAAGCGCCCGACGAAGTGCTTGACGCGCTGATCGAGTTCCTCGGCTAGCGCGCCTGCGGCAGCGCATTGGGGAACATGAGCGCGAGGCCCCAACCGAACGCCACGCCGGCGGCGTCGGCCACCATGTCGGCGACTTCGAAGTCGCGGTAGCCCAGCCACCCCTGCACGAACTCGAGCGCGACGCCCAGCGCGACGAAGCCGAGCGCGTAGCCGATGCGCACGCGGCGCGCGCGATAGAGCTGGCAGAACCAGAACATCAGCATGCCGTAGCCGCCGAGGTGCTCGAGCTTGTCGCTCTGCTCGAAGCCGAGCGAGGGCGGGGAGTGCATCACCGAGCCGTACACGATCGCGGCCACCATTGCCCAGCCGAGGGCGAGCCAGAGCCTGCGCATGCTCAAAAGAGCTGCATTTGCCCGGCCGGCGACGGCGGGCGGAAGCCCGCGCAGTCGAGCTCGCGCCGCGCCCGGCTACCGCGCTCGGCGCCGTTCAGGCCGAGCCTGCGGCAGGCGATCTCGAAGCGCTTCGCGAGCAGCTCGGCGTAGTTGCCGCTGCCGGTCATGCGGGTACCGAAGCGCGGGTCGTTGTCGCGCCCGCCACGCAGCTCGCGCACGATGCTCATCACGTGCTCGGCGCGCAAGGGGTAGTGCGCCGCGAGCCATTCGCGGAACAGCGTCTTGAGCTCGTTCGGCAGCCGCATAAGCTGGTAGCCGGCCATGCTCGCGCCCGCGGCGGCGGCCGCCTCGAGCGACTCCTCGACCGACTTGTCCGACAGCGCGGGGATCACCGGCGCCAGCATCACGCCCACCGGCACGCCGGCGCCGGAGAGCGCGCGGATCGTGTCGAGGCGCCGCTGCGGGCTCGCCGCGCGCGGCTCCAGGCGCCGCGCCAGCGCCCGGTCGAGCGTGCCGAGCGAAACGAAGACCTTGGCGAGATTCGCTTGGCCCATCGGCCCCAGCAGGTCCAGGTCGCGCTCGACCAGGGCCGACTTGGTGACGATCGTCAGCGGGTGGCGGCACTGCGCCAGCAGCTCGATCAGGTCGCGCGTGATGCGGTAGCGGCGCTCGATCGGCTGGTAGCAGTCGGTGTTGGCGCCCAGCGCGATCGGTGAGGCGCGGTAGCCGCGCCGCGAAAGCTCGTCGCGCAGCAGCTCGACCGCGTTCACCTTGGCGAACAGCTTGCTCTCGAAGTCCAGCCCGGGCGAGAGCTCGAGGTAGGCGTGGCTCGGCCGCGCGTAGCAGTAGATGCAGCCGTGCTCGCAGCCGCGGTAGGGGTTGATCGACAGCTCGAACGGCAGGTCGGGCGAGTCGTTGCGCTGGATGATCGAGCGCGCGCGCTCCTCCGTCACGCTGGTTTCGAGCGCCGCCGGCGCCTCGTCCCCGGCGCCCCAGCCGTCGTCGAACGCCTCCCGCGCCACGCTCTCGAAGCGCCCCTGCACTCGGGACAGCGCGCCGCGCGACTTGCCCGCACCCGTCACCCTGGCCGCGTGCACGACGATCGAACGGGGTTCAGAACTCGTCTCGTTGGTCATGTCGCCTACCGTTAGAATCGCGTTGTTCTGAAGGACTCCCCATAC
>DAHVFK010000330.1 GCA_027317055.1 Betaproteobacteria bacterium
CCCCTATCAGGTCATCAGCGTCGACTTTATCAAGTCCGATGTTCGCCGGGACGTGTTTGTCGAGCAGTGTCCTGAACTCGTGATCGTCGATGAGACCCACACCTGCGCGCGGCCCACGGGCGCCTCGACGAGTCAGCAGCAGCGCTATCACCTGGTCAGTCGCATTGCGACTAAGCCCGGGCAGCAACTGATCCTGCTCACAGCCACGCCGCACAGCGGCAAGCCCGAGGAATTTCACTCGCTGCTGGGCCTGCTCCGGCCGGAGTTCGAAACCCTCGACCTGCCCAATTCCACCCAGGCGGAGCGACGCGAACTGGCGCGCTTCTTCGTCCAGCGCAAGCGTGCCGACGTCGAGAAGTGGATGGGGGAAGACACGCCCTTTCCGGAGCGGGAGGCCTTTGAATGGCCGTATGACCTTTCGAGCGGATACTCCCGTTTCTTCGAGGCGATCCTCGACTTCGCCCGTAAGCTGATCGCGCCGGATCCCGCTCGCGGCCATCAGAAGCGGGTTCAGTATTGGACAGCGCTCGCATTGTTGCGCGGTGTCATGTCAAGCCCGGCTGCTGGCATCGAGATGCTGAACACCCGCCTGGAGAACCTGGCGACTGCTGCAGGCGACGATGCAGCGACCCCTGACAGCGCGCGCGAATCCGAAGCGAACCCCGTCGGCGATACGGAGTTCGGCTTCGAGGGCGACAATGCACCGACGCAAGTCATCGAACGCAACGACTGGACCGACCACCAGCGTCGGCGGCTGCGCGATTTCGCGCAGGAGCTTGCCGCACTGGGCAATATCAAGGATGACAGCAAGCTCGCCTCCGCCGAGTTGATCCTCGACGACTGGCTGAGCGCCGGCTTCAATCCCGTGGTCTTCTGCCGCTACATCGCTACGGCCAACTATGTGGGCGAGCACCTGGCGCCGGCGCTGAAAAGGAAGTTTCCGAAGCTTGACCTGCAGGTCATCACGAGCGAACTGCCCGACGAGTTGCGCAAGCAGCGCATCGAGGAGATGGGCCGCTCCCCTCAGCGCGTTCTCGTCGCCACCGACTGTCTGAGCGAAGGCGTCAACCTGCAGGAGCACTTCACCGGCGTGCTGCACTACGACCTACCGTGGAACCCCAATCGCCTTGAGCAGCGCGAGGGCCGCGTCGACCGATATGGCCAGATGGCGTCCAAGGTGAAGGCCTGCCTTCTCTACGGCGCCGACAATCCGATCGACGGCATCGTGCTCGATGTGCTCCTGCGCAAGGTGCGCGAGATCAAGCGTGCCACTGGCATCAATGTGCCGTTCCCCGAGGATTCCCAGAGCATCATCGACACCATCACCCAGGCATTGCTGCTCAATCCCGGTCGGCAGATCGAGAAGAAGCGCAACAAGCACCAGATCGAATTTGACTTCGGCGATTTCGGCGAGGCTGCCGCTGCCAAGGCCAACGTCACCCGCAAGGTGGACGAGGCCGCCGAGCGGGAAAAGGCCTCCCGCAGCATCTTTGCGCAAAACGCCATCAAGGCGCAGGAGATCGAGGCAGACCTGCGCGAGGTGGACGAGGCCATCGGTGATCCCAAAGCCGTGGAGGAGTTCGTATCCGCGACGCTCAACAACTTGCTCGGCGTCGAGATCCGCCGCGAGCGCAAGGGCTACCGTCTCGTCACGGGCAATCTGCCCGCTGCGCTGCGCGAGCTGCTGCCGGCCGGAGACCCGGTCCACGTCAGCTTTCACTCGCCCACCCCCGAGGGCCATCACTACATCGGGCGCAAGCACCGCTTTGTCGAGCAGCTCTGCCAGCTCGTCATGGCCAACACGCTTGCGCGCGCGGACAAGCGCGCCGCCCGCGCCGCCGTGGTCCGGACCCGGCAAGTCGCCACCAAGACCACGCTGCTCCTGTTCCGCTGCCGCAACGTCATTGAGCAGAGCAAGGTCGGGAACAAGATTGTCGCCGAGGAGATGCTCCTCTGGGGTTGGCGCGGGACACCGCAACAGAAGGAGTTTCTGGATCACGCGGAGGCCAAGAGACTGCTCAGCGAAGCGCGGGCATCGTCGGACCTTTCGCCGCAGGCGCGCGCGGGCTTCCTTGACAACGAACTCAAGCTGCTCGCCGGCCTGGGGGCGGAGTTCGACGCCATCGCGGAGCAGCAGTCAAAGCGCCTGGTGGACGCACACGAGCGATTCAGCGCGTTAATGGATAAGCAGCGCTTCCAGGTTGTGTATCCCGTTCTGCCGATGGATCTGCTCGGCGTTTACATCCTCCTGCCCGACGGCGCATAGCGATGAGCGGCCTGCGGTGACCTACCCCAGCATCCGCGTTGAGGGGGCCATCCTCTCCCCGGACATCCTCGAACGGCTCGAGGATGCGCCGGGCCAGCAGGCGGCGGACTTTGGCCTCGATCGCAACGCAAGGGTCAAGGACGAGATCGCGCGCGCCTGGGCCGACGCGCAGGACTACTGGCGCATCTTCCAGCGCAAGCTGGAAACACTGCGACCGGATTCCCCCGCCACCACCGAAACGCGCCAGCAATGGGTGGTGCCGCTGCTCGGCCTGCTCGGCTACCAGCTCGAATACCAGTCGCGCGGCGCCGAGCTGAACGGCAAGACCTATGCGATTTCGCACCGCGTCGCCAATCGCGGCGAGACCCCGGTGCACATCACCGGCTGCCGCGAACCCTCGGGGCTGGACCGCAAGCCGGAAAAAGCGGTCCTGCGCATGTCGGCGCACGCGATGGTGCAGGAATACCTCACGCTGGACGAGGATCTGTACGGCCTGGTGACCAATGGCCGGCTTCTGCGGTTGCTTCGCGACAGTTCGCGGCTCGTCAAGCTCACCTACCTGGAGTTCGACCTCGACCGCATATTCACCGACGGGTTGTTCGCCGACTTCGCCGTCCTCTACCGCCTGCTGCACGCGACGCGCCTGCCCGCGTCGAGAGAGGCGGCGGCGGAAAGCCTCATTGAGCGCTACCACCAGGACTCCCTCGATTCCGGCTCCCGCATCCGCGATGGGCTGAGCCGGGCGGTCGAGCGGGCGATCCGCGATTTCGCCGATGGCTTTCTCGCCCATCCGGCGAACGAAGCGCTGCGCAATGCGGCAGCCTCGGGCGAACTGAAGCCGGATGTGTACTACCAGCACCTGTTGCGGCTGATCTACCGCCTGCTGTTCCTGATGGTGATCGAGGAGCGCGGACTGGTGTTCCCGCCGGGGACCGCCGCGGCCAGGCGCGGTATCTACGATCG
Source organism: Betaproteobacteria bacterium (assembly GCA_027317055.1). GTDB lineage: Bacteria > Pseudomonadota > Gammaproteobacteria > Burkholderiales > SG8-39 > DAHVFK01. The sequence continues at coordinate 3,230 of DAHVFK010000330.1, forward strand.
CTACTACAGCGTGCAGCGCCTGCGGCGCCTGTCCGAAAAGCGCTACCTCGCCGACCGTCGCCACGATGACCTATGGCTGGCCTTGCGGGCCACGTTTCGCCTGTTCGAAGCCGGCGGTCCGGGCTCCGGGATCGGTGTGGCCCCGCTGGCCGGCGATCTGTTCAGTCCCGATGCCATCGGCCCGCTCGCCCGCGCGACGCTCGGCAACGGTGTGCTGCTCTCGTGCCTGCGCTCGCTCGGGCTGTACCAGCATCCCGATACCCGGCAGGTCATCCGCGTCAACTACGCCGCGCTCAACGTCGAGGAACTCGGTTCAGTCTACGAGGGCCTGTTGAAATTCAACGCGGTGTTCACTCTTAAGGCGGGCGTGCCAACGTTTGACTTACAGGCGGGCGCGGATGACACCCAGAGCCACTATACCGACGACGATCTCGTCCAGCCGCTCATCAAGCACTCGCTCGACTACCTGATCGCCGAGCACCTGAAGGAACGCGATCCCGAACAGGCGCTGCTCTCCCTGCGGGTCGCTGATATCTCCTGCGGGTCCGGCCACATTCTGCTGGCCGCTGCGCGTCGCATCGCAACCCAGCTTGCCATCGTCCGCACCAGCGAAGAGCAACCATCACCTTCCGCATTCCGAGCCGCGATTCGCGACGTCATCCGCGAATGCATCTACGGCGTGGACCTGAATCCGCTGGCTGTCGAGCTCTGCAAGGTCGCCCTCTGGCTGGAAGCGCACAACCCCGGCGAACCGCTCAACTTTCTGGACCACCACATCAAATGCGGCAACGCGATTGTCGGCTTTGCGCGGCGCGAGGAGGTCGAGCGCGGCGTGCCTGACGAGGCGTTCGTCACGATGCCGGGCGATGACAAGGAAACCGCTGCGCTCGTGCGCAAGCGCAACAAGGCAGAACGCAAGGATCACGCGTCCGGGCAGATCCCGCTCGCCCCGGCTATCCAGAAACAACTTGATGACATTCTGCGCGGCCGGCGCGAGCTTTCGGGCTTGCCTGAGCGCACGCCCGAGGACATTGCGGCCAAGAAACGCCGGTATCAGGACTTCACCAAAGGCGAGGATGCCTGGCTGCTCAGCCAGATTGCCGCGATTCCCATCGCCCAGTTCTACCTGCCCAAGACGTCAGCCAATCTACCCAAGTTCGTCACCGAT
>DAHVFK010000331.1 GCA_027317055.1 Betaproteobacteria bacterium
GGGCAGCCGGATCGCGAGCTGGCCGTCGATGATCGCGCTCTCGATGCCGGGCTGCGGCCTGCCCATCGAGCCCAGCTTGACCGGCATGAAAGGGTAGTTGAGCACGGTCATCAGGGTTTCCGTCTGGCCGTAGCCGTCGAGCAGCGGCACGCCGGTCAGCGCCTGCCAGCGGCGCACGATCTCGGGATTGACGGTCTCTCCCGCGGACACCGCGAGGCGCAGCGCTGACAGGTCGTAGGGCGAGACATCCTCGTTGATCAGGCGCCGCAGCTCGGTCGCCGCGGCGCAGAACACGCTGACGCGGTGCTTGGCCAGCAGCTCGAGGCGCCGCTGCGGGTCGAACGGCCCGTCGTAGAACAGCACCGCCGCGCCGCAGCTCCAGGGTCCGAACAGGATCGCGGTGCCGGCCTTGCTCCAGCCGGTGTCCGCGGTGCACCACATCAGGTCGGCCGGCTTCAGGTCCTGCCAGGTGAGCGAGGCGTAGCGCCAGGCGTACAGCGCGCGCGCGGCGTGGGTGACGCCCTTGGGATGGCCGCTCGAGCCCGAGGTGTAGTAGATCGCGACCGGGTCCTCCGCCGCGACGCGCGCCGGCTCGCACTCGGGGCTCGCCGCGGCGAGCGCCCGGTCGAAATCGAGCCAGCCGTCGGCGCCGCCGACGGCGGCCTTGAGTTTGAAATTCTTCACATCCTCGAATTTCGAGACATTTCGACCGGTTGTTATGACACCCACCGCTCCCGAGTGCTCGGCGCGGTAGCGCAGGTCGCGCGCGGTCAGCATGTCGATGCAGGGCACCGGAATCACGCCCACGCGCAGGCAGCCGAGCATCGCGAGCTGCCACTGCGGCAGGCGCGGCAGCATGACGATGCAGCGATCGCCCTTTTTCAGCCCGCTCGCGCGCAGCAGGCTGCCGACCCGGCGCGAGAGCTCGGCGACGCGGGCGAAAGTGAAGCGCTCCTCGCGCCCGGCCGCGTCGCACCACAGCAAGGCGAGCTTGGCAGGGTCCTGCGCCCACCGGTCCACCACGTCGGCGGCGAAGTTGAACTGCGCCGGAACTTGCCAGCGGAACTCACGCCGGATCTTTTCGTAGCTCACCAAGCCGCCTCGAGCAGGCGCAGCACGTCCGCGCTGGAGCGGATCGGCTGCGGATTGGCGCGCACCCAGGCGTTCTTCATCGCGCCCTCGGCGATCGCCGGCAGCAGCTCGCGCGCGACGCCGGCTGCACGCAGCGTCGCGGGCTGCCCGAGCGCGGCGATCAGCGCCGCGACCGCGTCCGCGGCGGGCACGCCGGGAGCCCCGAGCGCCGCGGCGATCAGCGCCTGCTTGGGCGCCGTGGCGGGCAGGTTGTAGCGCATGACGTGCGGCAGCATGATGCAGCTGGTGTAGCCGTGCGGCACGCCGGCCGCGCCGCCCAGGGCGTGGCCGATGCCGTGGCTCGCGCCGTAGTTGACCCGCGCGATGGTCGAGGCCGCGAGCCACGAGGCCTGCTGGCAGGCGAGGCGCGCGGCGAGATCGCCGGGCGCGGCCCGGCTGCGCGGCAGCTGCTCGGCGAACAGGCGCAGCGCGTGCAGCGCGAGGCCGTCGCAGTAAGGGTGCGCGTCGACCGAACACAACGCCTCCACCGCGTGGTCGACGCCGCGCACCCCTGTCGAAAGCCACAGCCACTCCGGCGTGTGCAGCGTCAGCGCCGGATCGAGGATCACCGCGCGCGCGCCGATGTCGGCGCCGATGAACGAGTGCTTGAGCCGCGTGTGCGGGTCGGTGCCGCCGCCGAGGTTGGAGAACTCCGCCCCCGAGAGCGTGCTCGGCACCGCCACCTGGCGCACCGGCGAGGGCTTGGGGTCCTTGAGCACGGGCGCGGTCAGGCGCGCGAGATCCTGCGGCGCGTGCGCGCCGTGCGCGAGCGCGAGCTGCAGGATCTTCACCGTGTCGATCGGCGTGCCGCCGCCGACCGTGAGGATCAGGTCGGGCGCGGCCGCGCGCACTGCGTCGGCAGCCTCGATCACGCTCGGCCAGGGCGTGTGCGCGATGCAGTTGTCGAACAGCCCCGCGTAGCGGGCGCCGAGCGATTCCTGGATCTTCCTTATGGAATCCGTGCTCCGGGAGAGGGTTTTCGAGGCGACGATGAACACGCGCCGGGCGCCGAGGCGCTCGGCTTCCTCCGCCGCCGCCTGGGCGGCCGGCTCGCCGAAGATCACGCGCTCGAGGGGGAGGTAGGCGTAGCGGCCCATGGCGCTATAGTAGCCCGTGATGCTTCGGCCGCGCGCCGTCGCGCCGGCCCCCACTTGACAGGCCGGGCCGGCAGACAGATACTGAACCACATGGTTAAGTATTCGGACGACGAGCTCGACGCGGTCTTCGGCGCCCTCGCCGACCGCACCCGGCGCGGGATCCTCGATTCGCTCAGCGGCGGCGAGCTCGCGGTGTCGGAGCTCGCCTCGCCGCACGACATGTCGCTGCCGGGGTTCATGAAGCACTTGCGGGTGCTCGAGGACGCCGGCCTCATCGCCCGCAGCAAGGAAGGAAGGGTGGTCAGCTGCGAGCTGTCGGCGGCGCCGATGCAGGATGCCGCGACATGGATCTCGCGCTACGAAAAGTTCTGGAGCGAGAAGCTCGACTCGCTCGCGCGCTACCTCTATCAGCAGGAGGAATTGCAGACATGGACCAAGCAGCCAAGCTCGCACAAAAGCCCTTCCTCGTCCTCACCCGCCGCTACCCGGTCGCGCCGGAAAAAGTCTGGCGCGCGTGGACCGACCCGCAAGCCATAAGGCGCTGGTTCGGGCCGGGCGGGCCCGACCCGGTCTCGGTCGCGGAGCTCGACGTGCGCGTCGGCGGGCGCTTTCGCATCGTGTTCGGCGGAGCCGACGGCAACGCGCACGAGGCGCAGGGCGTCTACCGGGAGGTCGTGCCTGACCGGAGGCTCGCTTTCACCTGGAGCTGGCCGCGCACCACGCCCGAGCGCGAGTCGCTGGTGACCATCCTGCTCACCCAGGTCGGAAGCGGAACCGAGATGGTGTTCCGTCACGAGCAGCTCTTCGACGAGCAAGTGCGCGACGATCACGGCCAGGGCTGGAGCGAGACGTTCGAGAAGCTCGATCAATTTCTCAAGGGAGGTCTCTCATCATGAGCTACGTCGACGGATTTGTGGTGCCGGTGCCGAAGAGGAATCTTGTCGCCTATCGTGCCATGGCGCGCAAGGCGGGCAAGGTCTGGCGCGAGCACGGCGCGCTGTCCTACACGGAGTGCGTCGCGGACGACGTCAAGCCGGGCAAATGGACCTCGTTCCCGCGCAGCGTCAAGCTGAAGCCGGGCGAGGTGGTGTGGTTCTCGTTCATCGTCTACAAATCGCGCCAGCAGCGCGACCGGGTGATGGCCAAGGTGATGAAGGACAAGCGCCTCGCCTCCATGATGGATCCGAAGGCCATGCCCTTCGACGGCAAGCGTTTGATCTACGGCGGCTTCAAGGTCGCCGTCGACCTGTAGGAGAGCGCCATGCAAATCCAGCCTTACCTGTTTTTCGAAGGCCGCTGCGAGGAGGCGATCGAGTTCTACAAGCAGGCGCTCGGCGCCGAGGTCGAGATGCTGATGCGCATCAAGGACAGCCCCGAGCCGACGCCGCCGGGTATGCACCCGCCGGGCTCGGAGAACAAGGTCATGCACGCGAGCCTGCGCATCGGAGGCGCGGTGCTGATGGCTTCCGACGGCAGGTGCAGCGGCAAGCCGAGTTTCCAGGGCATCACGCTCTCGCTCGACGCCAGGGACGAGGCCGAGGCGAAGCGCATGTTCGGCGCGCTCGGCGCCGGCGGCGAGGTGCGCATGCCGCTCGGCAAGACGTTCTTTTCGCCCTGCTTCGGCATGGCCGCCGACCGCTTCGGCGTGCCCTGGATGATCATCGTCCCCCAGTGAGCAGGCGCGTGCCGGCTAGCGGCCCTTCCAGACCGGCTTGCGCTTGTTGAGGAAGGCTTCCATGCCCTCGCGGAAGTCCTCGCTCATGTAGCACATCAGCACCAGGTCGTTGCCCTCGCCGTGCGGGATCGCCGGGCGCAGGCGGCGCACGGCTTCCTTGGTCGCCTGCAGGGTAAGCGGCGCGAGGCTCGCGATCTGGCGCGCGAGCTCTTCGGCGCGCGCGCTGAGCGCGGCGCCGTCCTCGACCAGTTCGCCCACCAGGCCGATCGCGAGCGCCTCGTCGGTCTCGATCAGGCGCGCCTTGAAGATCATGTCCTTGACCCGCGCCGGCCCCAGCAGCGCGACCAGGCGCGCGTAGTTGTTCATCGACAGGCAGTTGCCGAGCGTGCGCGCGACCGGAAAGCCGAAGCGCGCGCCCCTGGCGGCGATGCGCAAGTCGCAGCAGACCGCGATGCCGGCGCCGCCGCCGGTGCAGGCGCCCTGGATC
>DAHVFK010000332.1 GCA_027317055.1 Betaproteobacteria bacterium
CTTCTGCGCACCGAGGTCGCGTCGAAGGACGTTGCCGAGCTCGCCGCGGAGCTTTGCGGGCTGCTGTTCGCGAAGACCACCGGCGCCCAGATTCCGGTCGACGGCGGCAACGAACGCGTGGTCTGATGGCGGTCGACACAATGCGCTGGACCGGCAAGACGCTGGAGCTGCTCGACCAGCGCGCATTGCCGCAGAAAATCGAGTACCTAAGCTGCCGCACGGCCGCCGACACCGCGCGTGCGATCCGCGAAATGGTGGTACGCGGCGCCCCGGCGATCGGCTGCGCCGCCGCCTTCGGCATCGCGCTCGAATCCAGGCGCCCAGGCGATCTGGAGGCCGCGTTCGAGCTGCTGGCGCATAGCCGACCCACTGCGGTGAACCTTTTCTGGGCGCTCGAGCGCATGCGTCAGGCATTGGCCCGAGGCGGCGCGTCCTCGCTCGAAAACGAAGCACTCGCGATCTACCGAGACGACCTTGCGGTAAATCGTGCCATCGGAGCGCACGGCGCCGAGCTCGTTCCGGATCGTGCACGCATCATGACTCACTGCAATGCGGGCGCGCTCGCGACAGCGGGTCACGGCACCGCGCTCGGCGTGGTTCGCTCGGCGCGTGACATGGGCAAGAGCGTATCGGTCGTCGCCAACGAGACACGGCCGTATCTGCAGGGAGCGCGACTCACCGCATGGGAGATGGTGCAGGAACGCATCCCCGTCACGCTCGTGACCGACAGCATGGCGGGCTTTCTGATGAGCCGCGGCGAGGTCGACCTGCTGATCGTCGGTGCCGATCGCATCGCAGCCAACGGCGACGTCGCGAACAAGATCGGCACCTATACGCTGGCAGTACTGGCGCAGCGCCACGGACTGCCGTTCTACGTCGCGGCGCCACTGTCGACCTTCGATCCCAACATCGCGCAGGGCGACTCGATCCCGATCGAGGAACGTGCGGCCGACGAAGTGACCGGATACCGCGGTTCGCGTTGGGCGCCTGACGGCGTGGCAGTGCGCAATCCCGCCTTCGATATTACGCCCGCAGAACTGGTGACCGGGCTGATTACCGAGGTCGGCGTCCTGCGCACGCCCTCGCGCGGCGGCGTGGCGGCACTGCTTTCGCGCTCTCGCAGCGGCGCTTGACGGGCGCCTGAGGCGCCAAGCCCAGGGCTGATCGCGGCTTGCCTGTTGACACTTATTCGTATTAAGGTTGCAGGTCTGGCAGCAGTGCCTGCACAGGACAGCGAGACAATCCCAAAAAGGAGGAGTCATGAAGGTTATATGCTCTAAGACTGCGCGCCTGACGGGCGCGGCGGCCGTTGCGGCTGCATTAGCGTTTTCCGGGCAAGCGGCGGCACAAGACACGATCACGCTCGGCTCCGCGATCTCGATCACTGGCAAGTATTCGCAGGAAGGCAAGAACGCGAGCGACGGCTACAACTTCGGCGTCAAGCGCATCAATGAGATGGGCGGCGTCAAGATTAACGGCAAGACCTACAAGTTCGCGATCAAGTACTACGACGACGAGTCGACCCCTGCACGCACGGCCCAACTCCTGGAGCGCATCATCAACCAGGACGGCATCAAGTACATACTTGGCCCATACGGTTCAGGACCCACCAAGGCGGCCGCGCCAGTGACCGAAAAGTACAAGATTCCGATGGTGGAGGCCGAAGGCGCGTCGCGCTCGCTCTTCACCCAAGGCTATCGCTACTTGTTCGCCGCTCTGTCGACTTCCGAGCAGTACCTCGCGCCGGTGATCGATCTCGCCGCGGAACTGGCGCAGAAGCATGGCAAGAACCCAAGCGATATGAAGATCGGGATGGCATTCGAAAACGATCCGTTCTCGCTCGACGTGCGGGACGGCGTCGTGGACGAGGCCAAGAAGCACAATATGAAGATCGTGGTCGACGACAAGATGCCGCGTGACCTGAGCGATATTTCGGCCACCCTCACCAAGATGAAGGCACTCAGGCCGGACATCATCGTGTTTTCGGGCCACACCAAGGGCGCAACGACCGCGACGCGGCAAATGAAAGAGCTGGGTGTCAACGCCTCCGTCGTCGGCATTACGCACTGCGAATCGGCCAAGCTGACGAGCCAGTTCGGCGCCGCGTCCGAGGGCATCCTGTGCCCGACGCAGTGGGCCGAGACGCTCAAGTACAAGGACGACGTGTTCGGGACCGCCATGGACTACAACAAGGCGTTCCTTGCCGCACACTCCGAGTACAAGAACGTCCCCTACCAGGTGGCGCAGGCTTCTGCCGTGATCGAGATCTGGGCCGACGCATTCCGCCGCGCGCAGAGCCTCGATACCGAGAAGCTGCGCGATGCACTCGCCGCGACGGACCTGCAGACCTTCTACGGCAACATCAAGTTCAGCAAGGCCGGCAACAACATCGCGAAGCCCATGGTGCTGCGCCAGATCCAGGACGGCAAGTATGTCGTGGTGGCGCCGACCAAGTACGCTTCCGAACCGGTCGTGTACCCGCGCCCGGCCCCGAAGCAATAGCTCTCGACTGGTCAACTATTGTGGCGTAGGCGCGCCGGCCGTTACTGGCCGGCGCGATCGCGTTTATGTGGGACAACATACAGATTCTGGTCACCGCACCAGTCTTCAATGTCCAGCTGCTTCTGAATGGGCTAAGCGTGGGCGCAGTGTTCGCGCTCGCCGCGTACGGCCTGGCGCTGGTCTGGGGCGTGACGAGCGTCAAGAACCTCGCCCAGGGCGACTTCGTAATGCTGGGCGGCTACCTCGGCTACGAGCTGTCGCGCCACGGCGTCCACCCGATCGCGGCGATCGTGCCCGTGGCGGTTCTGATGTTCGGCTACGGCTGGTTGATCTACAAGTTGATCATTCGCCGCGTGATCCAGCTCGACCTGTTCACCTCGCTGCTTGCGACCTTCGGCTTGGCGATCACCATGCAGCAGGTGATGAACTTGGCGTTCGGTCCCGACGTGCGCACGCTCAGATCCGGCTTTGGAAGTTTCCAGCTGTTCGACGGGATGGTCGATATAACCCAGATCCGCGTGATTGCGTTCGGAATGTGCATCGTGCTCGCGGTGGCCATGGTGCTGTTTCTGAGGAAGAGCCGGATGGGACAGGCGATCCGCGCCACCGCGCAGGACCCTCGCGCGGCGCGCGTGCTCGGGGTCGATACGGACTTGGTCTACGCGCTAACATTTTCGATCAACTCGGCGATCTGCGGCGTGGCGGGGGTAATGATCGCTATGATATGGGTGATCCAGCCGTTCTACGGTATTGCCTATTCGGTCCGGGCTTTCGTCATCGTGACCGCCGCCGGGCTGGGCAACTTCCCCGCGGTGATCGCGACTGCGCTCGGGCTCGGGGTGATTGAGCAGTACGGCGGGTTCGTGCTGGGCGCCCAGTTCCAGCAGGCGACAGTCGTAAGCCTGCTGTTGATCATTCTCATCTGGCGTCAGCTGCTGCTGCGGCGCCACCGGCTAGCGCTGCAATGACCCGCAAATCGCTCGTACTGCACCTCATTCTGCTTGCCGCCGGGATCGTGGCGCCCTTCCTGTTCCCGGCGCACACGATTCAGTTCGCGGTGTTCTGGATCTTCGTGCTGTTCGCCCTCACCTGGGACACGATGGGCGGCCAGATGGGATACAACTCGCTAGGAAACGTCGCCTTCTTCGGGTTTGGCATGTACATCTGCGCGATCGTCCAGATAGCCCTGGTGTACAACGTCGGCGATTACACTGCCGCCAACGGCGCCATCAAGGTCGACTTTACCGACCAGCAGTACTACACGGGACTGGCGCTGGGTGTGTTCCTGGCCGCGATCGGGCCGGTTATCCTCGCCGCGATCCTCAGCTGGGTCCTGCTGGGTCTGCGCGGCCCCTACTTCGCCATCGGTACGCTCGGCGTGGCAATCGCGGCCGCAGAGCTGACGAGCGCGTGGGGCTGGGTCGGAGGTGGCAGCGGGATCGCGATGCCGGTGTTTCCGGGCGGCCCCGGAATGCGGGAGCGATTCTTCTACGGCGCCTGCATGCTGGCAACCATCTTTTGCTACCTCTTCCTGCGCTGGCTTTACAGCACGCGGTTCAGCCTGGCAATCAATGCGATCCGCGACGACGAAGAGAAGGCCGAGGCACTGGGGCTGCACACCGCGCGCTACAAGACGGTGGCCTGGTCCGTATCGGCGTTCTTTCTCGGGATAGCGGGCGCGTTATTCGGCAACATGACCGGATTCATCGAGCCGCTGGAGACCGCGTACCCGACCCTCACGTTCGGCATCTTCATGATCGCGATGGCCCTGCTTGGCGGCAAGGGAACGCTCTGGGGGCCGATCATCGGCGCCACGCTGTTCTACACCCTGCGCGAGCTCACCTGGACCTACCTGCTTGGCTGGCAATACATCGC
>DAHVFK010000333.1 GCA_027317055.1 Betaproteobacteria bacterium
CGCCACGCTGTGGAACAGCTTCTACTCGACCCCCCGCGCAGGCCACGCCGCGGCCTGGGTCGGCATCGAAAACTACCGCTCGATGATGGAGGACCCGGTCTTCTGGCAGGTGTTGCGCAATAACCTGTGGTACGCGCTCGGCACCATTCCGCTCTCGATCGGGCTCGCGCTGTTGATGGCGGTCTGGGTCAATGGCAAGCTGAGGGGACGGGCATTTCTGCGCCTGGCCTACTTCACCCCGACAGTGCTGCCGATGATCGCAGTAGCCAACATCTGGCTGTTCTTTTACACGCCCGGATACGGACTGCTGGAGCGGATCTCTGTCGGCCTGCTCGGGCTGCCGTCCCACAATTGGCTCGGAAATCCGAGTACCGTGCTGGGCTGTTTGATGGTGGTCGCAATTTGGAAAGAGGCCGGATTCTTCATGATCTTTTATCTTGCCGCCCTGCAGGCGATCCCGCCCGCGCTCGGCGAGGCCGCCGCCATCGAGGGCGCCGGCCGCTGGCTGTACTTCCGGCGCGTGGCATTCCCGCTCCTCATGCCGACTACTCTGTTTGTGCTGGTAAACGCGGTCATCAACTCGTTCCGCCTGGTCGATCACATCATTGTCATGACCAAGGGCGGACCCGACAATGCGAGCGCCCTCCTGCTTTACTACATCTACGACGTTGCCTTCAAATTCTGGGATTCCGGCTACGCCTCTGCGCTGACCATAGTTCTGCTGCTGATCCTCGCGGGCACTGCGATCCTGCAATTCTCGGTCCTGGAAAGGCGCACTCACTACCAGTGACCGCGCAGCACAACCCATTGCAGGCTGCGGCGCTGGATCGGGCAGTCGAGACGGCGGGGGCGTGGCTGTTGGCGCTGCTCTGGATTCTTCCGCTTGCCTACGCGGTCTGGGCCGCGTTCCATGCGCCCCAGTACGCGACCCGCTTCGATCCGCTTAGCCCGCTGTCGCTCGAGAATTTTCGCAAAGCATGGAACGCGGCACCTTTCGCCCGCTACTTCGTCAACACCGTCATATTGGTGACGATCATTCTCGCCGCCCAGCTGGTGTTGTGCACTCTGGCCGCCTACGCATTCGCGCGCTACGCTTTCTTCGGTCGCGAAGTGATGTTCATGCTGGTCCTACTGCAGTTGATGATCATGCCGGACGTGCTCATCGTGCAGAACTACCGCACCATGGCGCAGCTCAGGCTGATCGACACCATAGTCGCCATCGGCTTGCCGTACATGGCCTCCGCCTTCGGCATCTTCCTGCTGCGACAGACCTTCAAGACCGTGCCGCGCGAGCTCGACGAAGCGGCCCGCGTGGAGGGTGCCAACGCCTTACAGGTGCTGCTGAAGGTCTACGTGCCGCTCGCGAAGCCGGTTTACGTGGCCTATGCGCTGGTTTCCATCAGCTATCACTGGAACAACTTTCTGTGGCCACTGATCGTGACCAACAGCGTCGGCTCGCGTCCGCTCACTGTGGGGTTGCAGGTGTTTTCCTCAAGCGATCAGGGGATCGACTGGTCGATCATCAGCGCGGCGACACTGATGACCAGCGCGCCGTTGCTGCTCGCATTTCTCATCTTCCAGCGCCAGTTCGTGCAGAGCTTCATGCGCGCGGGGATTCGATGAAGCTGCTGCAGTGGAATATCCAGTGGTGCCGAGGCATGGACGGCGCGGTCGACCCGGCGCGCATCGCGCGCGAGGCGCGCCGCCTGCACGACCCCGACGTGATATGCCTGCAGGAGGTGGCGGACAATTTTCCCGCACTCGCCGGCAGTCGCGGCGAGAACCAGGCCGAGCTGCTGGCGCGGGAGTTCCCGGGCTACACCGCAACCTACGCCTGGGGCGTCGACGTGCCCGACGGCGCCGGCGGCAGGCGCCGCTTCGGCAATTTGGTCCTTTCCCGCTTGCCGCTGCTCCGAACCCTTCGCCACCTGCTGCCGTGGCCGGCGACGACGGACACCCCAAGTATGCCGCGCGTCGCGCTCGAGGTCGTCGTCGCGGCGCCGTTCGGGCCGCTTCGCGTCACGACTACGCATTTGGAGTACTACTCGTCCGCGCAGCGCAGCGCCCAAGTGGAGCGACTGCGCGCGCTTCACGAGGAAGCCTGCGCGCGCGCCCGGGCCACTCCTTCCCGGGCCTATCACGATGGGCCCTTCGAGCCGCTGGCGCACGCATCGTCGGCGATCCTGTGTGGAGATTTCAACCTCCGGCCGGACGATCCGCTGCACGCGCGCCTGCAAGAGCGCGTCGCCGACGGCGCGCCGCGCCTGGTCGACGCATGGCAGCACGCGCACCCCGGCAGGCCGCATCCGCCCAGCTTCCGCCTGCACGACCCGGCGCGCGGCGAGACGCCTTACTGCTGTGATTTCGTGTTCGTGAGCGAAGACCTGGCGCCCGACGTTCGCGCGCTCGCGATCGACGCGGACACGCAGGCCTCGGATCACCAACCGGTAATGCTCGATCTCAGGCGCTGACGCGGTGCAGGATCAGCGCGCGGATCGCCTCGACGCGGGCGCGATTGACGCCGAAGTCTCGCCGTCCGAGGCGCGACGCGGAGCGCACTTGGATCACCCCGGCCTTCTCGTCGTACGCGAACTCGACGTCGTCGACGAAGCCCAGCAGCCGCGTGCGGAACTGGGCATAGAGATAGTCCGGCTCGTGCCGCACCACGGTAGCGCGCGGCATGCTCTCCACCGCCCGCCTTACCGCGGCCATCGCCTCGACCGGGGCGCCCTTGAACGGAATCGGCGCGATGTGGTGCACCGTGTCCGCCGCGTCGGCCTGCGACGAAACGCAGTTCGGCGAGCGCCGGCACGGCGCAAGCCTGCCGTCGTGCACGCCGAGGTTGGATGGACGCTTGCCGGCAAACACGGTGTCTCCCCGAGTGAGCGAGGTGTGCAGCGCGAGCCCGGTGACGGCGCCCGCAAGGAGCAGGAGTACGGCCAGGAGCGCCCGCTTCAGCATTCGATGCGCGCTTCATGGGAAATTCGGGCCGATGTTAACATCGCGCATCGCCGGTTTCGGGCTGGTTTTTCCTCTGGAGGATCGCCATGCTGCAAATCTCCGCGCAACAGCTCGCCGAGCTGCTCTCCGGCATCGCCCGCGCTCAGGCGGCCGTGGTCCTCGGGCTCGAAACGGCCACCCCGGGAACGCGCAACAACTACGTGCTGCCGGCAATCCAGAACGTGTCGCACCTGCGCGACCACCCCAACCCGACCCTGATCGACCTGCCGGTTCGAATGCTGCTTTCGTACATGGGGCGCGTCGGACCGGACATCGACGCCGTGGCGCGTGAGCTGGAGCGGCTGCTCGGCGGCGACGGCGGGGCGGCGCCGGGTGCGCCGAGCGAAGTGAAGCCGGGCGAGTCCGCCGCCGGCGCGGGCGAGTCGCTGGATTTCAGCGGTAACGGCTAGAAGTCCTCCGGCGCCGGCGGGAACGAGGGTTTCCTCTTCTCGCGGTGCGAGGCGATGCCTTCCTTCACCTCGGGACCACTGAAACCCAGAAACTCGAGTGCGAGCGAGGCGTCGAAGCTGGGCCCGGCCAGTCTCAACCAGTTGTTCAGGCTGTACTTGGTCCAGCGCAGCGCGGTCTGCGCGCCCGCCGCCAGCTTGCGCGCCACCTCGAGCGCCTTGGCCTGCAGCTCGGCCTCGTCGCAGCACAGCGACACCAGCCCGATGCGCTCGGCCTCTTCTCCGCTGATCTGCTCGCAGGTGAGCAGGTAGTACTTTGCCTTGGCCATGCCGCACAGCAGCGGCCAAACGATCGCGGCGTGGTCGCCCGCCGCCACGCCCAGCCGGGTGTGACCGTCAATGATGCGCGCGTTCTTCGCCGCGATCGACACGTCGGCGAGCAGGCCCACGACCAGCCCCGCGCCGACCGCCGGGCCGTGCATCGCGGAGACCACCATCTTCGAACAGTTGATCACGTTGTAGACCAGGTCGCGCGCCTCGCGCCAGACGCGCGCGCGCGCGGCAAAGTCGGTCGTGATCTGCTCGACCATCGCCAGGTCGCCGCCGGCGGAGAAGCCTTTGCCCGCACCGCGCAGAATGGCGACCCGCGTATCGGGGTCGCGGTCCACGTCGAGCCAGATCCGCGCCAGCTCGGCGTGCAGGCGCGCGGTCGCGGTGGAGAGCTTGCCGCCCTCCTCGCCCATCACGATTTCCAGGATTCCAGGCTCGAGGCGCCGGATTTTCAGGTCGCGGTATGTGGAGTAGTCCATGCAGCCATTCTACAATCCGCCGATGGCGACGATCCTGCGAACCCCTGACGAGCGCTTCACCTCCCTTCCGGGCTACCGCTGGGCGCCGCGCTACCTCGAGTGGCGCGGCTTGCGGGTGCACTACCTCGACGAGGGGCCGGCCGATGCGCCCGTGTT
>DAHVFK010000334.1 GCA_027317055.1 Betaproteobacteria bacterium
GAGTACATGTACGCGGTGCTGGTGGCGAATTCCGCGGCGCAGGTGTCGACGCGCTTGTACACCGGGCGGATGCCGAGCGTGTGCCGCTTGGCGCGCACTTCCTTCTCGGTGGTGTTGAACAGATAGGCCAGGCGCCGGTCGGAGAATCCTTTGCGCTTGAGCAGCCTGAGCGTGCCGGCGTCGATCTCGGTCAGCAGCCGGTCGTCGAGCTCCATCTCGAGCTCGACGATCTCCTTGATCTGCGCCAGGAACCAGGGATCGATCCGCGTCAGCCGGTAGACCTCCTCGAGCGTGAAGCCGTTCTCGAACGCATCGCCGACATACCAGATGCGCTCGGGGCCGGGCTCGCCCAGCTCCTTTTCGATCGTCTCGCGATCGGTGGTGCGCTGGTTCAGCCCGTCCACGCCGACCTCGAGCCCGCGCAGCGCCTTCTGGAACGACTCCTGAAAATTGCGCCCGATCGCCATCACTTCGCCGACCGACTTCATCTGCGTCGTGAGGCGGTCATTCGCCTGGGGAAACTTCTCGAACGCGAAGCGCGGCACCTTGGTGACCACGTAGTCGATCGTCGGCTCGAAGGAGGCCGGCGTCGCCCCGCCGGTGATCTCGTTCTTCAGCTCATCCAGCGTATAGCCGATCGCGAGCTTGGCGGCGACCTTCGCGATCGGAAAGCCGGTCGCCTTCGACGCCAGCGCCGAGGAACGCGACACGCGCGGGTTCATCTCGATCACCAGCATCTGCCCGTCCTCCGGACTGATCGCGAACTGCACGTTCGAGCCGCCGGTGTCGACGCCGATCTCGCGCAGCACCGCGATCGACGCGTCGCGCATGATCTGGTATTCCTTGTCGGTCAGCGTCTGCGCCGGCGCGACGGTGATCGAGTCTCCGGTGTGCACGCCCATCGGGTCGAGGTTCTCGATCGAGCAGACGATGATGCAGTTGTCGCGCCTGTCGCGCACCACCTCCATCTCGAATTCCTTCCAGCCGATCACCGACTCCTCGATCAGCAGCTCGCGCGTCGGCGACGCCTCGAGCCCGCGCTCGCAGATGGTGACGAACTCCTCCCGGTTGTAGGCAATTCCGCCGCCGCTGCCGCCGAGGGTGAACGAGGGCCGGATCACGACCGGGAAGCCGATCCCGGCCTGCACCTGCAGCGCCTCCTCCATCGAGTGCGCGAGCGACGAGCGCGGGCAGGCCAGGCCGATCTTCTGCATCGCACGCTTGAACTTCTCGCGGTCCTCGGCCTTGTCGATCGCCTCGCGCGAGGCGCCGATCAGCTCGACGCCGTACTTCTCCAGCACGCCTTCGCGCGCGAGATCCAGCGCGCAGTTGAGCGCGGTCTGCCCGCCCATGGTCGGCAGCAGGGCGTCGGGCCGCTCCTTCTCGATGACGCTTGCCACGACCCGCCACGTGATCGGCTCGATGTAGGTCGCGTCCGCCGTTCCCGGGTCGGTCATGATGGTCGCCGGGTTCGAGTTCACCAGCACCACGCGGTAGCCTTCTTCGCGCAGCGCCTTGCAGGCCTGCGCGCCAGAGTAGTCGAACTCGCACGCCTGCCCGATGACGATCGGGCCGGCGCCGATGATCAGCACGCTCTTGATGTCAGCTCTTTTGGGCATCGCTCATCAGCTTGACGAAGCGGTCGAAAAGGTAGCCGATGTCGTGCGGACCGGGGCTCGCCTCGGGGTGGCCCTGGAAGCAGAACGCCGGCCGGTCGGTAAACGCCAGCCCCTGCAATGAGCCATCGAACAGCGACACGTGGGTCGGCCTGACCGCCGGCGGCAGCGTATCCGGATCAACCGCGAAGCCGTGATTCTGGCTCGTGATCACGACCTGCCCGGTGTCGAGGTCCTTGACCGGGTGGTTCGCGCCGTGATGGCCGAACTTCATCTTCACCGTGCGCGCCCCCGCGGCGAGGCCCATCAACTGGTGCCCGAGGCAGATTCCGAAAACCGGAAGTTCCTTGTGCTCGAGGAGTTCGCGAATCGCCCGGATCGCGTAGTCGCAGGGTTCCGGGTCTCCCGGCCCGTTCGAGAGAAAGATCCCGTCCGGCTTGAGCGCGAGCGCGTCGCGCGCGCTCGCCTGCGCCGGCAGCACGCTGACCCGGGCACCGCGCTCGACCAGCAGCCGCAGGATGTTGCGCTTGATGCCGTAGTCGTAGGCCACCACATGAAAGCGCGCCTCGCCGCCGGCGCGGTGGCCCTTGCCCAGCGCCCACGCCCCCTCGTGCCAGGTATACGGCTTGGCGGTGCTGACCACCTTGGCGAGGTCCATCCCTGCCAGGCCGGGGAACGCGCGCGCCGCGTCCAGCGCGCGGTCGATGTCGAGCTCGCCGGCGACCACGCAGCCGCTCTGGGCCCCCTTTTCGCGCAGCAGGCGGGTCAGGCGGCGGGTATCGATGTCGGCCACCGCGACCACGCCGTTGGCCGCAAGGTACTCGCTTAGCCCGCTGCGCGCCCGCCAGCTCGAATGCGTCGCCGGGACGTCGCGCACCACCAGGCCGGCGGCAAACACCAGAGCCGACTCGTCGTCTTCCGGGTTGGTTCCCGTGTTGCCGATATGGGGATAGGTCAGGGTGACGATCTGGCGGCAGTAGGACGGGTCGGTGAGGATTTCCTGATAGCCGGTCATCGCGGTGTTGAACACCACTTCCCCGGCCGAAAGGCCCTTTGCGCCGACCGCGCGGCCCCGGAACACCGTCCCGTCGGCGAGGACGAGTGCGGCAGGTTCGAGAGCGGCCAAAACGTGAACTCCAGGCGTAGATGCGAAAAAGCGGAAGAGGCTGGCGCCCCTCCCGCTCGTTTGAGCAGCGAATTATACCGGCTCCTGGCCCTGCCCGGCAACGTGCCGCTATTTCAGCCCCAGCACGTCGAACATGTCGTTCAGGCCGGCCTTCCTGCCGCGCAGGTACTTGGCTGCCCGCAGCGCGCCGAGCGCGTAGGTCATACGGCTCGAAGAACGCACCGCAACCTCCACCCGCTCGCCGGCACCGGCGAAGATCACCGTGTGCTCGCCCACGATGTCACCGCCGCGAATGGCGTGAAAGCCGATCGCCTTGGGATCGCGCTCGCCGGTGTCGCCCTGGCGTCCGTAGACCGCGCATTCGGAGAGATTGCGCCCGAGCGCGTGCGCTACCACTTCGCCCAGCTTGAGCGCGGTGCCGGAAGGCGCGTCGACCTTGTGCCGATGATGCGCTTCGACGATTTCGACGTCGTAGGCGTCGCCCAGGATCCGCGCCGCCGTCTCGGCCAGCTTGAAGGTGACGTTCACGCCCACCGCCATGTTGGGGGCTATCACCAGCGCGACCCGCTTGGCCGCCTCGGCGATGCGCACCTTCTGCGCCTCCGAGAAACCCGTGGTGCCGATCACCATCGCCTTGCCTAACCGGGCGCAGACCTCCAGATGCGCGAGCGTGCCCTCCGGGCGCGTGAAATCGATCAGCACGTCCGCGGCCGCAAGCGCCGCCTCGAGGTCCGAGCTTAGTGCAAGCTTGCACGGAAGGCCGAAGAGCTCGCCTAGCTCGCGTCCCAGCGCCGGGTGCCCGGCCCGCTCCAGCGCCGCGGCCAGCTCGAACTCCGGGTCGCCCAGTATCGCCTCGATCAGGGTGCTCCCCATGCGCCCGGTGCTGCCTGCGATCGCCAGCTTCACTTTGCCTCCTCCGCAGGCTTCGCGCCGGCACTGGTCGTGTCGATGTCTCGCATGACCTGCACCAGCTTGCCGTCCTTGAAGAACACCGCCAACCCCCGCCTCACGGTCTTGCCGCCCGGGGGCTTGTGGTAATAGACGTAGTCCCAGCGGTCGGCGTGGAAGATGTCGGTCAGCAACGGGGAACCGAGCACGAACCGGACCTGCTCCTTCGACATGCCGAGCTTGAGCTGCGACACCATGTCCTGCGACACATAGTTGCCCTGCTGGATGTCGATCGTGTAGGCGTCGAGCCATTTGGTGAAGCTGCCGCAGCCCGCGAGCGAGAGCGCCGCGGCGACGAGAAGCACGCGAGAAGGGAGCCGCACGGATGGAAGCGCAATATCCAAGGGACGAGAAAGGCTATATCATAAACGACGATCGATATTGCGCGACCCGCCCGAGGATGAACTCTGCGCAGAGCCTGAAGGAAATCGGCCTCAAGGCGACGCTTCCGCGGCGCAAGATCCTGGAGTTGTTCGAGACCAGCAAGGACGTGCGCCACCTTTCGGCGGAAGACGTCTATCGTAAGCTGATCGCGGAGGGGATCGACGTCGGGCTGGCGACCGTCTACCGCGTGCTGACGCAGTTCGAGCAGGCGGGGCTGCTGTCGCGTCAGCACTTCGAGACCGGCAAGGCCGTATTCGAGCTGAACCAGGGCGGGCACCACGACCACCTGGTC
>DAHVFK010000335.1 GCA_027317055.1 Betaproteobacteria bacterium
GAGGTGGAGACGTGCATGGGGGAAGTATAGAGACGAGAGACGAGAGGCGAGAGACGAGGCACGAGAGACGAGATGGCGGGAGGCGTTGTGGCGGCGCGGGCTGTCACGCAATCGCACGATCTTGCAACCAACTGGGGGAGCGGGACGGCCGAGATCTAGGGTGTGCTTCCATCGTTCTTGCGCCGCCCTTCCACACACCAACAGGTCGAACAGCTCATCCGCCAGGGTGTCGGGGTACGGGAGGCTGCCTGGTCGTTAGCCCCTGCGGGCGATGCTTCGGCAGCAGGGAACCAGATCGAGGCGATCGTGGGCTGGGTGCGATCGGCCATGGGCGAAATGCGACGCCCCTACGGCATCGACCATGTGGCCCTGGCGCTCGCCTGCCGCGACACGTCCGGCCGCATCCTTTGCAGCAACTCACTCGGGGTGAGCCGTCCCGCGAGCTTCTATGGGCCGGATGCGGGGAGACGAGTTGAGGCGTTCCTGCGCGATGTCGAGCAGGTGCGCAGCGAAGCGGAGATGGAAGTGGTTGCCGCGCTCTTGAGCCTGGGCGACCTCGCCTTCGAGCTGCGAAGTGAGCGGGCCGCCTGAGGCGACGCGGGATTCGCGCGCGCCTTGTTATGCACTATGATTGCGGCATCTCATTCGGCGGTGCCCGAGGGGTGCGCGCCCAAAAGGAAAGCCCTTGGAATTTCGAAACGCAGTGATTGTCGATGGAGCGCGCTCCGCATTTGCGAAAGGTGGACGTGGCAAGCTCGTCGCCACGCGGCTCGATGAGGCTGGCGCCCAGGTACTCCGCGGCCTCCTGGAACGGAACCCGAAGGTTACCGCCGATATGATTGAAGACATCGGCCTCGGCAACGTGGCCGGTGCGGGAGAGCTCGCGGGCATTGGGGCAGACACGGTCGCGCACCTCGCGGGGCTGCCGTCGGAAGTTTCGGCCTTCGATTCCAACCGCCAGTGCGGCTCTTCGATGGAGACGCTGCACCGCATCGCGCAGTCGATAATGGTCGGCGCAACGGATTGCGGCGTGGCCCTCGGGATCGAGCGCATGGGCCGGCAGCTCGGTGGCGGCGGGACACGCGAGACCACCCGGATCACCGAGTTCAACAAGCGCCGCCTCGAGCAGAACTCGGTGCAGCGCAACCTCGCAAAGAACCATTTCGACGACTTTTCAGTGCCGTTCCAGGACGAGATCCTGGACTATTCGCCGGTGCTTTCGATGACACAGACGGCGCAGAACGTGGCTGAAGTGTATGGCCTCAGCCGTGAAGACCTTGATGCCTTCGCCGTTGAAAGCCACAAGAAGTCTGTTGCTGGTTACGAACGTGGCGCGTACCGCGACGAGATCATCCCGCTTGAAGTGGAAGAGCCGGTCTTCGATGAGAACGGCAACTGGGTCGAAGCGGAGCACGGCAAGACGATCGTTTTCGACCGCGACGAGTGCATCCGCCCGGGCACAAACATCGAATCGCTGGGCCAGTTGCCGACGGTGAAGGGCATTGTCAGTCCCACCGGCGCCGAGCTCCGGATCACGGCCGGCAACAGCTGCCCAACGAACGACGGCATCAGCGCGGTCCTCATCATGAGCGAAGAAAAGGCGCGCGAACTCGGCCTCGAACCGCTGGCGCGCATCGTCGGCTTCGGCGTCGCGGGTGTGAAGCCGCAGGTGATGGGCCTTGGCCCGATCCCCGCGACGAGGAAGGCGCTGCGCCATGCGGGCATTACCGCCGACCAGATCGACCGGGTCGAATTCAACGAAGCGTTCGCCGCGCAGGTGATCCCTTCCTGCAAGGAGCTGGGCATCCCGCTGGACCGCGTGAACGTCAACGGTGGTTCCATCGCCATCGGGCACCCGCTCGGCGCGACTGGCGCGCGGCTTGTCCTCACCGTCGCCCATGAGCTTCGCCGCAGCGGTGGCCGCTATGGGCTCGCCACGCAGTGCATCGGCGCCGGCATGGGCATCAGCACGATCATCGAGCGCATCTAGGCGCGCGACCCAACGACCATCAGAGGGGCCGGAGCAATCCGGCCTCTCATTTTGTGCGGAGCCTTACGGGACCCGCCCATCCCGGCGCCGTAGGGAGCGGAGGTGTTGCAGTTCCCTATAGGCTGTGGGGGATTCTCTGTCCAGCAGACATTGCGAAGGGCCTGGACGGGGCTGTAGCATCGCACCGGAATCACCGGTGGCGATTCAACGCTGCCGCGGAGGTACGGCACCCCGCATGATTGAGCCGCGCGACCAGCTACAGTTGATACAAGACCGATGCGTTCCGGCGTGGACTGGTCCGCGCCTCGCCGTAGTGACGTTGGCCGCCGTGGCGGCAACCGACGCGCAAATCGCAAGCACATTGCTTATCACTGAACGGTCTGTCCGTCGCCATTTGCAAGAGGGCTCAGCCCGCGTTTTCGAATCGACCGGCACCGAGGCCACTCGGGGCGCGCTGGTAGCGTGGTTCTGGATTCATTCTGGCTGCTGCATGGCGGGAGCGATCCGATTGCTGGAGACAGGCCGCTTGTTGAAGATCGCGTAAGTCGTCCACCCGCAGTCCCCAACGCGTCCCTCCGCAGCGTTCTTTGCGACACACGATCCACCCATACTGGCTCCACCGGCGGCTGTCGGTGAGGAAGGAGAAGCCTTGATGCACCCTAACAGAACTCGTGAAGTCGGCCAGTTCTCGCTGAACCACCCAACTGAGCCACCGCCGAAGGGCGCGGGGGTTCCGACGCAATGACGAAGCTCTCGGTGCTGATTCTATCACTCGGAATCATACTGGGCTGGACGCTTGGGCCAGGACAGCATAGTGCGAACGCGCAAACCGTCGTCATTTGCGCGGCGTCGAGCTTCGGCGACGCAGCGGCGTTCCAGTCTTCAGTTGGCTGCCCAGTGCCGGGCATTCTGTCCGACACTTCCACGCTGAACAAGTGGGATGCTTCATGGGCAATGTATCTCGTGGCCCAGAGCACATTCAGCAGTTGTGGCTCATGCAACCTAGACACTGCTTTCGATGCAAATAGGAGCGGCAGTGGGACGTTTTATGTATTAGGTCAACACAACGTCAGCATCGCTGGATACACGCCGGGGTACGGCGTCACATACTGGTATTTCAACGCCTAGGGCAAGCCGCTCGGCGGCAGAAAGCGGGATAGTCGTAATGAGAAGCTTCCGCGGCAAGGACGGCTTTCGCACCGCAGCAGCGCTCGCAACGATGGCTGTGGTCGCCGTTGCGGCAGGAGCATTGATGCGGAGCACGCTGGGAGGCGACGCATCGGCGCGCGCAACCGGTGCGAATACGATTCCGGCAAAGGGGGCTCCGGTAGCGCTTACGGCGACTCAGTGCAGGGCCGCGGCATCGATGCTCTCGCAGCTAGAGAAGGAGTCTACCCTGGGCTCATTGCCTCAGCACCTCACCCAGGGGGATCTTGCGAAGCTAAACGAAGACGTTAGGCAGAGTACTGCCTGGGTGAGCAAGGGCTGCCCGGCCGACGCCGTCCGAGGCTACTACCCATCTCCAGGGGGTAAGGGAGGGGCCATTCAGATCCTGACTGTACAGTCGTGGGGGGGCGAATCGCTAGACGGCAAGAGCCGCATCGACATCCGGCCCGTCTCACCTTGAGGTGGGTGATCCCACTCTAGCGGGCCGCTCCAGTACCATGTGTGCGTGCGTCTCACTCTCGAACTCGAACGCGCAGGGCCGGTGCCGCCGTTGCCGGGCGATGGCGCGGCGCTGGTAGCGTTTATGTCGTTTGCCATTTCCCGCGGCTTCGGGGCGACACACCCGCTGATCGCCCTGGCCGACCGCCTGCACGATACGCTCCACGTCCGCCTCGGGCCGTTGACGACGTTCTATGACGCCGAGGCGGAAGATAGCGAGGACCGCGAAAAGCTGGCGCTGGCGTGGCAGGACCCCGCGCCTCTGCGGGAATCGCTGCAAGCTGTGGCGTCGGCAATTCGTAGCGACGCGCAGTGCCAGGCGCTGGCGCATCGAGCCGGGACGGACGAGCTCGGTGCGCAGGCGGCAGCGCTGATCCCGGCCCTCTGCGATGCCGAAGCCGCTGGCGAGCGCGTGCGCCTGGTGTACTGCCTGTGATGCGCCGCCGGCGCGAGACGAGACAGGCTCGCGAGCGGTGGGTCTTTGGCGCGACGGCGCCGGTCGCGCGGATGGTGGCATCCCAGGTCGCCATGGCATTGATTACGCCGCGCGTGGCCCGGATCATCGATCTCATCGACCTCAAGCCTGGCAAGCGCTACGCCGACATTGGCTGCGGCACGGCTGCGTTTGCCCACCTGATCGCGGCGCGCGCGGGCTGCGATGAGCCCCCGGTGACGCTCGACC
>DAHVFK010000336.1 GCA_027317055.1 Betaproteobacteria bacterium
GCGTGGAGGTGGTGCGGGTCAGCCCGCAGGCGCAGGGCACCGTCGATGCGTTGCGCGCGTGGCGCGCCGCGCTCGACGGTGCCCGCACGCCAGCGCTCGAGCCGGGCAAATACTGCGACGGCTTCTGGCACGGCCGCCCGGGGCTCGAGCAGGGCTTCCTCGCCGCGCAGCGCGACGCCGCATGAGGCTGCCGCTGCCCGAGCTTCCGCCCGCGCTCGCGCTGTGCGCCGCGCTGAACGTCGCGCTGCGGGCGGGACTGCTGTCGCGCTCGGCGCTCGAGCCCGCCAGCGGCAAGCGCGTTCGCATCGAGCTCGAAGCGCCGCGCATCGGCGTCACCGTCTCGCTGCGCGGCAGTGACTTCCTTCCCGCGCGCGGGCAAGCCGACGTCACGATCCGCGCCAGGCCGCGCGACTACCTCTCGCTCGCGCTGCGGCGCGAGGACCCCGACACGCTGTTCTTCACCCGCCGCCTGGTCATGGAAGGCGACACCGAGCTCGGCCTGATCGTGAAGAACGCGCTCGACGCGGTCGACTGGGACGCGCTGCCCGCGCCGCTCGCGCGGCTCTCGGCGCGCCTCGCGGGCCGCTAGTCGCGCGCGGAGGGGTTCGCGCCGAGGTCCTTGAGCGAGACCTTGCCCAGCACCGAGGCGGCGGCGTCGTCGGAGCGCTTGAGCAGGCGCTCGACCGGCTCGGAGCCGGGCAGCGCGGCGACGCCGAGGTAGCGGTCCTCGCCCGCGGCGCGCACGGCATCGAGCAGCTCTTTCGCGCTCACGCCGGCGAGGTCGCGCGCCGGCAGCCAGGCGGACGGCTCGTCGCTGGTGCTGGCGAGAATGCCGCGCGTGCGCAGCGCCCCGAGCACCGCGTCGACCGCGCGCACCGGCATGCGCAGGGTGTGCGCCAGCGCGTCGGTACTCCAGGGCGCGGTACCCTCGAGGTGGTGGCGCGCGATCATGCTCATCATCACCAGCGCGAGTCGCTCGCGCATGCGGTTCGACAGGCGCGGCTCGCCGCTTCTGGCCACCAGGTGCTCGGGGTGCTGGACGTAGAACGACACCGCGGCGCCGAACAGCAGGATCAGCCAGCTCAGGTACAGCCAGAGCATGAACAGGATCAGGATCGCGAAGCTGGAGTAGATCGCGGCGTACTTGGTGGAGGAAGCGGCGAACAGGGCGAAGCCCCAGCCGGCCGACTGCCACAGGATGCCGCCCACCACGCCGCCGGTGAGCGCCGGCCCCAGCCGCACCCGGGTGTTCGGCATGAAGCTGTAGACGAAGGTGAAGGCGCCGATCACCAGCACGTAGGGCAGCAGGTGCCCGGCCTGCAGCGCGAGCCAGCCGATCGCCTGGACCTGCATCGCTTCGCGCACCACGCTCAGGCGCGCCGCGGTGGCGGTGATGCCCATGGCCGAGAACACCAGCAGCGGGCCGACCAGCAGCGCCGAGAGGTAGCGGCTGAAGCGCTCGCCGATGCCGCGCGCGCGGCTCACGTGCCAGATGAAGTTGAACGACTCCTCGATCTTCTGCACCAGCGAGACCGCGGTGTAGAGCAGCAGCGCGAGGCCGACCGAGCCGAGCACGCCGACATTGATGTTCTCGATGAACTGGATGATGCGCTCGGTGATCTCGACGCCTTTCACGCCCAGCGGCGCGAGGAAGCCGAGCAGCATCGGCCGGATCTGGTTGTAGACGCCGAAGGCCTTCAGCACCGAGAAGCTGAGCGCGAGCAGCGGCACCAGCGACAGCAGCGTGGTGTAGACCAGGCCCATCGCGCGCAGCGTGAGCTGGCCCTGCGCCAGATCGCGCACCAGCACGAGCAGCAGGCGCATGGAGCGCACCGTCCAGATCTGCGCGCGCGGCCGGCCCTCGGTGGGCCGCTGCCAGACGGCCTCGTCGAGCCTCTTGAATAGCGCCGCCGAGATGCGTTTCATGCCCGGCATTGTAGCCGGGTCAGGCAGTGCTCAGCCCTGCTTGAGGATCCACTCCACGAGCGACTTGATGTCGGCGTCGGGCACCTGCGGGTGGGGCGGCATGGGGATCGGGCCCCACACGCCGCCGCCGCCTTTCTTGATCTTCTGGATCAGCATGGCTTCGGCGCCGGCGTCGCCCTTGTACTTCTTCGCCACGTCCTTGTAGGCAGGGCCGAGCACTTTGTGATCGACCGCGTGGCAGGCGAGACAGTTGTACTTCTTCGCCATCGCCTCGTCGGCGAGCGCCGGAGTCGCGAGAAAGGCTCCGGCAAGTGCTGTCACGATGAGAATCTTCATTCGAGCCTCCGCTTAGTAGACGTCGTGCTGCGTGTTGTAGACGTTGAACTTGCCGGTCGGGGTGATCAGGCGCTTGTCCTTGATCACGGCCTTGAGCTTGAGCGTCTTGTCGTCGACCACCACCAGCGCCGACTCCTGCGCCTTGCCGTTCCAGACCGAGAACCAGACCTCGTCCCCGGCCTTGTTGAACTCCGGCTGCACCACGCGCCGCGGGCCTTCGGTGATCCCGCTCCATTCGGCGATCGGCAGCACGCTGAAGCCCTTGTCGAGGTTCCTGGTGTCGTACACCGCGACCGTGGTGCTGATCTTCGGGTCGGGGTTGAGCGCGTTGTCGACGTACAGGTGGTGCGACTTGGGATGGGTCTTGATGAACAGCGATCCGCCGCCTTGGCTCTTGAGCTTCCTGACCAGCTTCCAGGCGTTGGCCTTGTGCTTCACCGGGTCGGTGCCGATCAGCGCGATCTCGTCGTCGCCCAGGTCGCCGGTGGCCCACACCGGCCCGTACTTGGGATCGACGAAATTCGCGCCGCGGCCCGGGTGCGGGATCTTGCCCACGTCGACCAACTGCATCAGCTTGTCGCTCTTGGTATCGATTACCGCGATCTTGTTCGAGTTGTTGGCCGCGACCATGAAGTAGCGCTGGGTCGAGTCGAAGCCGCCGTCGTGCAGGAAGCGCGCGGTGTCGATCGTGGTGACCTTGAGGTTCTTGATGTCGGAGTAGTCGACCATCAGGGTCTTGCCGGTCTCCTTGACGTTGACCACGAACTCGGGGTGGAAGTGCGATGCGACGATCGAGGCCACGCGCGGCTCGGGGTGGTACTCCTGCGTGCCGACGATCATGCCGCGCGTCGAGACGATCTTGAGCGGCTCGAGCGTGTCGCCCTTCATGATGGTGTACTGCGGCGGCCAGTACGCGCCGGCGATCGCGTAGGTGTCCTCCCAGCCCTTGTATTTCGAGCTCTCGACCGAGCGCGCCTCGAGCCCGACCTTGACCACCGCGACGTTGTCCGGCTTCTCCATCCACAGGTCGATCAGGTTGACCTGGGCGTCGCGCCCGATCACGTACAGGTAGCGGCCCGAGTACGACAGGCGCGAGATGTGCACCGCGTAGCCGGTGTCGATCACGCTCACGATCTTCTTCGAGTCGCCGTCGATCAGCGCGATCTGCCCGGCGTCGCGCAGGGTGACCGAGAACAGGTTCTGCAGGTTCAACTTGTTCATTTTCTTCTTCGGCCGCTTCTCGGGCGGCACCAGCACTTTCCAGGTCGCCTTCATCTCCGCCAGGCCGAACTCGGGCGGCACCGGGGCCGGCTGCTGCAGGAAGCGCGCCATCAGGTCGACCTGTTTCTCGGTCAGCTGGCCCGAGGTGCCCCAGTTCGGCATCCCCGCGGGCGAGCCGTAGTTGATGAAGATCTTGAGGTAGTCGGTGCCGCGCTTCATGGTGATGTCGGGCGTGAGCGGCTTGCCGGTGGCGCCCTTGCGCAGCACGCCGTGGCAGCCTGCGCAGCGCTGGAAGTAGATCTCCTTCGCCTCGTTGAACTCTTCCTTGGTGATCGGCGGGGCGCTCGGCTCGGTCGTTTGCGGCGCCTCGCCCGGCTTGACCCCGGCCGGTGCGCCCTTGTACATCAGCTCGGAAGGCGGCGTGCTCGGGTGCACCGGCTTCTCGTCCTTGTCCGACTGCGCCCAGGCGGAGGCCGTCGCCAGGGCGACGGCCGCGACGAGCGAGGCGAGCTTCAGGTTGCGGGTCTTCATGACGTTTCCTCTGCGGTTGGCATTCAATTCCTTACTGGCATGTCAATTTAGGCGTCCGGGGGAGGGGGCGACTTGACCTGAATCAAGGGATGCACGGCCCGGTCCCGGGCCCGTTTCTCGCGCTTAAGGCGGCGCTCGATCAGGGGGGCGCAGCGGCGGTCGCTGTAGTAGGTCACCTGGCAGTCGAGGCAGTAGTGGCACTCGTTGGCGTTGATCTCGCCGGTCGGGCGGATGGCGCGCACCTCGCACTCGTTGGCGCAGGTCTGGCAGGGGTGGCCGCACTCTTTGCGCCGCCGCAGCCACCAGTCGAACACCCGGAAGC
>DAHVFK010000337.1 GCA_027317055.1 Betaproteobacteria bacterium
CTTCATGGCCGAGCGGATCAAATACTTCCACTTCGTATGGCACCTGTTCGTGGTCGCGGGCACCGCGTGCCATTTCGTCGCGGTGCTGCGCTACGCGGCCTGAGCGGCGCGCCTCAGGCGGCTCGCTGCCGGCCGGCCGAAGCGCGGCAGGACGTGCCCGTCCACCCCGAGCGCGGCCGACGGGCAAGACAGGCGCCTGATCGACGACTACACTTTCAACCATTCCGCGCACCGCGGCTCACTCGGAGGCTTGTCATGCGACAAGCGCTCGGCATCGACGCGCTGACGGGAATCTACGCCCGCCTCGCGCCGCGCTACGACTGGCAGCACCGCCTGATCACCTTCGCCGCCGACCAGCGCGGCCGCAAGATGCTGGTCGAGCAGACCGTGCGCGAAGGCGATCGCGTGCTCGACGCCGGCGCCGGCACCGGCGCCACCGGCCTGCTTGCCGCACGCAAGGCCGGCCACAGCGGCGTGGTCACCCTGTTCGACCTGAGCGACGACATGCTCGACCGTGCGCGCGACAAAGCCGAGATCGAAGCCATGGACCTGCGGCTCGAATTCCGCAGCGGCGACATGGTCCAGCTGCCGTTCAAGGACGCCAGCTTCGACGTCGTGCTCTCCACCTACAGCCTGTGCCCGCTGTACGACCCCGCCAAGGGTGCGCTCGAGCTCTACCGCGTCCTGCGTCCCGGCGGCAAACTGGGCTGCGCCCACTCCGCCGAGCCGCGCAACCGCGCCGTCAAATGGCTCGCCGACAAAGTGGAAAACATCGCCTGGCGCTTCCCCTGGCTCTCCATGGGCTGCCGCGCCGTCGACGTCCTCCCTACACTGCAGAAAGCCGGCGCCCGCGTCGTGTTGCAGAAACACATCGGCGTCCCGCTCTGGCCGTTCGTCGTCTTCGTCGTCGAAAAACCCGCGACCCCTTAGCGCGAGGAGCAAACCATGCGATTCAAGATCGCCCCGAACGACATCCGCTGGTGGTTCTGGCTCGTCACCCTGCTCGTCATCGCCGCCGCCCTGGCCGGCTGGACCGCGGGCTACTACCTCGTCATCTCCATCAGCCTCGTGCACGCCCTGTTCTTCATCGAGGAATCGAAAAGCGTCACCGACTTCGAGACCCAGGTCCGCATCACCTACCTCGCCCTCACCCTGTTCGGCCTCATCCCCGGCGTGCGGGTCGTCATCTACCTCGCCCTCTTCATCGGCACCGTCATGGTCACCTTCTTCGACCACTGCCTCATCACCCGCGTGCTGAAACGCATGCCGTGGAACCAGGGCCATGCGGCCTGAGCCGACTGAAGCAATGCCATCGACGTAGCAAGCGCCAGGCCCCCATGCACCTGGGGAGGACCAGTCATGGCGACATACATCGCACCATGCAGCTTCACCGACCAGGGCGTTAAGACCGTCAAGGACAGCCCGAAGCGCGCCGAGGCCGTCAAAGCCTTGGCAAAGAAATTCGGCTGCGAAATGACCCAGCTCTGCTGGACCCTGGGTCAGTACGACCTGATCTCGATCATGGAGGCGTCGGACGACAAGGCGGCAACCGCGTTCGGCCTGGCCGTCGGCGCGCAAGGCAACGTCCGCACCCAGACCCTGCGCGCCTTCTCCGGCAAAGAGATCGGCGAAATCATCGGTAAGCTGGGCGAGTGCCTCACCTGCCCCACCCCAACCAGAGCGGCCGCATCGCCTTCCCCAAACAGTTCGGCGTCCCGCTCTCGCCCCTCATGGCACTCGAATAATGCAGATTTTCCCGGCCGTCCAACGCCGGCGGCGAATTAGCAAACGAAACATCGCGTTGTCCCAGATTCTGCTCGATAACCGCGCCGTCAATTTCACTTCGGCAGAACGACACTTTGATTCTGGAGCCTATTGACGCCACCGACGCCATGCGCGGACCATGCTATCCAGACCTTTTGCGTATCCATAAACGTAGAACGCATCGAACAAGTTCCTGCGCTAAACGTTAAGTGAGGAGGAATCGAGAATGACGCTATGTCCAATCGCTTTGGCAGTCGGCTGCAAGAAATGTCCGGCATTCTCAGTCTGCCCTCTGAAAGGGGTCATCGGTGATTACAAACCCGACGACGCGCAAACGAAACAGCACGCGGAGAAGGCACCGGGCGGTCCAAAACGGGACGGGTAGCCCAAGACGACGAGAACCTCAAGAATGTTGGCGCGCCGCGTTCTAACCTCTCACCGCGACGGGCGGCCGAAAGCGGCAGCGGTGGCGCGTGCACGCGGACGAATCGAATGCCTGGCCAATGCCCGACAAAGTGTCCAATGAAACGGATGAAGATCACTGCCTCCGGCAGCCGCTGAACTCACTCGTCGACACGTCATGTCCGAGTTCGCCGTTCGCTGGGTATTCGTGTTCGAAACGGACTACGTCTACAACTTGAGCCGCCATTTGCCGCCGGGCTGGAATGAAGCGGTCGCGTTCGTCGATCGGAAAGGCAAGACGCGGTTCGAGATTCTGGCCAATGGCGACGGCAAGGTGATAGCCGGGTACGCGTGGGACGGGGTGTTTCTGGAGATTCTGACGCGCGACCGCTTTGCGCCGCGCCGGGTGCATTACGCGGCGGTGCGGGTGTTCGGCGGGCTGTTTCGGCGTTTTACGCGCTGGAAGCGCGGTTACGCCGGCAAACGGGTGGCATTATCCTGATGGCAAAGCAGTGGAGAACGGAATGATCGATAGTGTGGAGGCGCTGCGCGCGCTTTATGCGCAGCCTAAGGGGCGCTCGCTGTCGAAGGAGCTGCGGCGGCTGGACGCGCACTGCGTGCGCTTCGTGTCGCTTGCGCCGCTGGTGGTGGTGGCGACGACCGGCGCGGACGGCAGGATGGACTGCTCGCCGCGCGGCGGGGAGCCGGGGTTCGTTAAGGCGGCCGACGAGCATACGCTGCTGATCCCCGACTCACCCGGCAACAACCGGCTCGATTCGATGACGAACATGCTCGCGACCGGGCGGATCGGGCTTTTGTTCCTGGTCCCCGGGGTGGACGAGACGCTGCGGGTGAACGGGCGCGCGCGGCTGACGGACGAGCCGCAGGTGCTTTCGCATTTCGCCGGTGCGGCGCGCGCGCCGAAGCTCGCGATCGAGGTGGCGGTGGAGGAAGCCTATCTGCACTGCGCCAAGGCGCTGATGCGCTCCAAGCTGTGGGCGCCCGAGAGCAGGAACGAGCGCTCGGTGCTGCCGTCGATGGGACAGATGCTGAACGACCAGACCGGCACGGCCGGCCCCGCGGAGACGCAGGAGCAGATGGTCGCCCGCTATATTCACGATTTATAGGAAGGGCGCGACGATGAAACTCGACCTGAAGGCTTTCGCAATCACCTGTTCGCTGGCGTGGGGTTTCGGGCTGTTCTTCCTCACCTGGTGGATCATCATGCTCGACGGGCCGACCGGCGAGGTGACGCTGATCGGGCGCCTTTACCGCGGCTACAGCATTTCACCCACGGGGAGCGTGATCGGGCTGCTGTGGGCGCTGCTGGACGGGTTCGTGGGCGGGGCGATTTTCGCCTGGCTCTACAACCGGATCGCGGGGCGCGGGGCGGCGCGCGCGTAGCGCGCTAGAGCACGCTGGCGATGATGTTGATGCTGAGCGCCAGCACCGCGATGTTGAACACGAATGCCAGCACACTGTGGATCAGGGTGAGCCGGCGCATCCGGCGCGAGCTCACGGCGACGTCGGAGACCTGCGAGGTCATGCCGACGACGAACGAGTAGTAGGCGAAATCGAGATAGTCCGGCTCGCCGCCGCCGGGAAACAGAAGCTCGGCCTGGGTCGAGGGCTTGCGGCGCAGGACGGCGTAGTAGCGGCGCGCATAGTGGAACGCGAATACGGTCTGGATCAGGAGCCATGACGAGATCAGCGCGTCAATGGTCAGCGCGAGGTGCCAGGCCCGGGGCCAGAAGGCGAGCTTGCTGATGGTGCCGACGACGAAACCGATGGCGACGATGCTGGCGCAGGCGGCGCCCACCACGAACAGAAAGATGATGTAGCCGCTTTGGTCCTGGCCCAGCGCGTGATCGCGCGTCACGCCGGCGTCGGCGCGCGCGATGAGCCACCACGCAAGACAAAGATAGACCAGCACGCCGAGATTCCAGCTCGCGACCGCACGCGTGTGCCACGAGATGGAGTCCGGCTGCGCCAGGAATGCGGAGCCGGCGATGGCGAGCGAAACCCCGAGGCGTTGCGTTGCGCCAACGCGGAGAATCCACGATCGGTTGCTTGCAGTCGAGTTGCTCGTCATGCTTGCGAATCGTAAGCGGAGCCGGATTGGGTGGCCCGGCAAGCCACGCCAGCGTAAGCCCCATTAT
>DAHVFK010000338.1 GCA_027317055.1 Betaproteobacteria bacterium
GCGCATCGAGACGTCGATACACACCACCCACCTCATCATCTTGCCGGCCGAGCGCATAGGCGGCCTTCGCGGCCCGCTTCGGCAGTGCAAGTAATGGTGTGCCTCCCGCAGCGCTGCGATTTGATACGGTAAGGGAGCTGGTTTCGGGGCTGCTTCCGGCCTGAACCGCGGCTTTGTTACGGGTGCATGCCCCTTATGGCGTGTTATCATGGCGTGCCATACAAAATGCACGCCATGTCTCCACTTGAGCCGGCATATTGCACGCCATAACCATGGCCTCTATCCTGGGGGTCTACATGGCGTGCAATACAAACAAGCCCCGCGATGGAAGCCCCGCCCGCCTGGCTGCAGACCTTCCTTGACCGGCTGGCGGCCGACGATTTGTCGGCAGCAACCCGCCGTGGCTACCGCTACGATCTGCTGCAATTCGCCTGGTACACCGGCCTGAACGACGCGCCGCCGGAACTCGCCCGGTTGACCGAGCACGACCTGATCACCTGGCGTCAGCACATGATGACGCAAAGCGGGCTCAAGGCGGCTTCCATCAACCGCCGGCTGGAGGCTGTGCGTCGGTTGCTGCGCTGGGCCGAAGTCAACGGCACTGTGGCCCGCAATGTCGCCCGTCACGTCAAGTCGGTTCGGGTCGTCCGCGAGCGTCGGCCGCTCGGTCTCACAGCTGCACAGGTGCATGGCCTGCTGCGCGCCGCCGGCGAGAGTTCCCACGGGCTCGCCCGCCGCAATTACGCGCTCGTCCAGCTTATGCTCCAGACCGGCCTGCGGGTCGGCGAGGCGGCGGCGTTGCGGCGCCGTGACGTGGTTCTTCGCGACCGCGCCGGCACGGTCCAAGTGCGGAACGGCAAGGGCCTCAAGGAACGCGAGGTGCCGTTGAACGCCAGCGCGCGTCGCGCCATGCGTCAACTGCTCGAGCAGGAGCCCGCGGCGCACTCCGAGGCAGCGGTGTTCCGCTCGGGTCGCAACGCGGCCATGCCGGTGCGCTCGGTGCAGAATGCCATCGCCGCCCTGGTCCGGCGAGCCGGCCTGGCCAGGTCCGACATCACCGCCCACAGCCTGCGCCACACCTTCGCGCTCGCCTGGCTGCGCCAGCATCCGGGCCAGTTGGTCGAGCTGTCGCAGCTGCTGGGCCATGAAAGTCTCGATACCACCGCCGTCTATACCCGCGCCTCGGCCGCGGACCTGGCGCGCGGCGTCGAACAGACGCCGTTCAATCTCGACGGCTGAGATGCTGGACTCCGTACGGGACGACGACGACCCCGATGCGCTGCTGCGCGACTGGTCGCTCACCCGGGGCGACCTTCAGCAGATTCATCTGGCTCGCGGCCAAGGGCGCCTGTGGACCGCACTGCATCTTTGCAGTCTGCGCCGGACCGGCCGCTTCGCCGACGACCCCGAACGCATTCCGCACGAGGTCATCGTCCATCTCGCCCACCAGATCGGCATTCACCCGCCGGCCCGGCTGGCTTTGCCGCACCGGCAGGCGACCGACAGCGCCATTCGTGCTCGGGTACGCGAGCACCTCGGCTGCGCGTCGTTTTCGGCGGACGCTGAAGCCCGCCTGACGGCCAGCCTGGCCGAGCTCGCCCTCGACGGGCTCGGATCTGTCGAGCTGGTCGAACGCGCAGAAGCTTTCCTGATGACGGCACGCGTTGTGCTGCCTGCCCGCGCCGCACTCGACCGTCTGGTGGCGTCGCTGAACCGTCAGGCCCTCGAGGCGCTGTTCACGCGCATCGCCGCGCGGTTTTCCGCATCCACCCGCGCCGCCTTCGACCGTCTGCTCGGCAATGCTGACGATGACGACGCGCAAGCCAATGGCAGGGCAACCGTCGGCCGCTACCGGACGCCGCCGGCCAGCTCGATGGGACGCTTCACGCGCACCGCGGGCGAGCGGCTGGAGGAGATCAATGCGCTGCTTCGCGGCCTGCCCGACCTCAGCGACATCCCGCACCGGGTTCTGCGGCAGCTCGCCGAGCTGTGCCGGCGCTATGACGGTCACGCCCTGCGCCGCTTTCCGGCCGCCAAACGCTACAGTCTGCTCGCCTGCTTCCTGCTGGATCGCCGACAGGGACTGCTGGATGACATGGTCCAGGCGCACGACAACCACATGACGGCCTGATGCGCCGCGCCCGCCATGCGGCCGACGCCGACGCCCGGCAGTTGCGGCAGGCGGCCGAAGCAGGGCTCGTCACGCTGATCGACACCGGCGAGGCCGTGCTCACCGGCGATCGCGAGGAGTCCATGGCTGGTTTGCGCGAGCGGATCGGCGCCGATCGCCTCGGGGGCGCGGTAATGGCATGCCGTGCCGTCGCCAGTAATGACGCGCGCGGCGTGGTCGATGCCGTCATCGCCCGCTATCCCGATCTGCGCAAATCGCTTCCGGCCTTCTGGTCGTTGCCCTTCGCGTCCGATACCGGGCGAGATGATCTGCTGACTGCGCTCGATGTGGTCCGCCGCCTCGACCAAGGTGCGATCAAGGCCCTGCCGGAGGATGTCCCGACGGATTTCATTCCCGCGGGCTGGCAGAAAGCGCTGCGCGACGATCGCGGTCAGCTCCGGCGCTCGCTCTGGGAAACCGCGCTGGCGCTGGCCGTCCGCGATGCGCTGCGGTCCGCGATGCGCTGCGGTCCGGTGATCTCTACCTTCCCCACAGCCGTCAGCACGCCGGGTTCTGGTCCCTGGTGCTGGACGAACGCCTGTGGGCGAGCTCCCGCGCGGCCTGCTATGCCGATCTCGGCCTGTCCGACCAGCCGGCGGAACACCTCGCCCAGTTGGCCCGCGAGATCGGCAGCACCGCGACAGCCTTCGCCGACGGACTGGCAACCAACAGCTTTGCCTGCATCGATCAGGGCCAACTGAGTCTGCGCCGCCCCGATGCGCTCGCCGTGTCCCCCGAACTGCGGTCCCTGCGTCGGCTGATCGAGAGTCGCATGCCCAGGATCCGGCTGGAAGATGTCCTGCTCGATGTCGACCGGCGCTGCGGCTTCAGCCGTGCCTTCCGGCCGCTCTCCGGCTACGAACCACGGGGCACGGAGACCTACCGCACGCTGCTCGCCACCTTGATTGCCCACGGCACCAATCTCGGGCTGACCGCCATGGGCAGCAGCGTCGAAACCCTGACGGCAGCCGACCTCCAGCATGCCTCCCGCTGGCTGGTGCGCGATGCAACGTTGAAGGCCGCCAACGCCCAGATCATCGAACATCAGCATCGACTGCCGTTTGCCGCAGTCTGGGGCGACGGACGGCTCTCTTCGTCTGATGGTCAGCGCTTCGCCGCGCCGCCCGGCACCCTGATCGGTGCCTATCATCCTCGGCATTTCGGCTATTACGACCGGGCCGTGAGCGTCTACAGCCACCTCAGTGATCGGCTCGGCGTCTACGGCACCCTGGTCATTTCCTGCGCGCCGCGGGAAGCCACCTATGTGCTCACCGGCATTCTCGACAACGACACCAGCATCGACCCCGAGATGCACACCACCGATACGCATGGCTTCACCGAGGCCTTGTGGGGCCTGTGCCACCTGCTCGGCATCGACTTCATGCCGCGTCTCAAGGATCTGGCCGATCAGCGGCTCTGGCGCATCAACAACAGCCAGACCCCCGACTCGCTCGCCGGCCTGTTCGCCGGCAATGCCGATGCAGTGGCGATCACCGAACAGTGGGACCAGCTCGTCCGCATCGCCGCATCCCTGAAGGCCCGCACCGCACCCGCCCATGTCGTGCTGCAGCGGCTGACCTCCAGCGGCCCCTCCGACCGTGTCGAAGGCACTCACCGCCCTCGGCCGGCTGGTGAAGACCCGCAACGTCCTGCGCTACCTGCATGACGAGCCACTCCGCCTGCGCATCCAGACCCAGCTCAACCGCGGCGAGGCCCGTCATGGCCTGGCCAGATGGCTGTTCTTCGCCGACCAGGGCGAGTTCCGGACGTCCGACTTCGAGATGATCATGAACAAGGCCAGTTGTCTCAGCCTGCTGTCCAACGCCGTGGTCCTGTGGAACACCCTGCAGCTCGAGCGCATCGTCACCGAACTGCGCACCAGCGGCACGACAATCCGCGACGAAGATCTGGTCCATGTCTGGCCGCTGCAGCGCCGTCACATCACCCCGAACGGCGTCTACTTCGCCAACCGCACCATGCCGGCCTTCGTCCTGCCGGAGCCCGTCGAAGCCTGACCGCCACCCGACCACCCCTGCCTAACCGAGGGAGTCAACTTGGCGTGCAATACGCTACCGTATAAAATCGCAGCGCTGCGGGACGCACACCATCTACGGCGCACGCATCTCGCTTGGCGTCGGTATCGGAG
>DAHVFK010000339.1 GCA_027317055.1 Betaproteobacteria bacterium
AGGTGCGGCAGCGCGAGCCGCAGCGGCAGCGCGCCGCGCAGCGCCTGCGTGGTGCGCAGGCTGTAGGCCTCGAGGATCCTGCGGTCCAGCTCGGCAAGGACGCGCACCCGATCCATCGGCGCGCGGCCGGCCGCTCAGCTCGGCAGCGGTTTTACCGCGCGATGGAACCCGAGCATGCCGTAGAGCACCGTCTTGGCGGTGACGTCGACGTAGCCCAGCTCGCGCAGCACGACCGAGAGCTCCTCGGCCGAGTAGAACATCTCGAGCGCGTGGATAAAGTACTGCTTGCAGTTGAGCGCCGCGGGACCGCTCCTGAACAGCAAGCCCGTGAACGCCAGGCACATGCGCAGGTAGACGTAGTAGCTCTTTTCGACCAAGCGGCTGCGCGGGCGCAGCATGTCGCAGTGATGGAAGTGCCCGCCGGGCTTGAGCACGCGCAGTATTTCCTGGAACACGCGCCGCACCCGCAGATGGCGCGAGGCGAACTGCAGCGTCACGACGTCGAAGTGATTGTCCGGGAACGGCAGCTCATGCACGTCGCCGATGGTGCTGCCGATGCTGAAGCCGCGTGCCTTGGCGCGCTGCTGCCCGACCGCCTGCATCTCGGCGCTGCGGTCTATTGCGTGCACTTGCAGCGTCGGCTTGCGCTCGAGCAGCGCGATGCCGATCGCGTTCGTTCCGGCGCAGACGTCGAGCACCCGCTCGCCGGGCTTGACGTCGACGGTGGACATGAAACTGCGCAGGAACCAGCCCCAAAGGCCCAGGCTGGCGATGGTGTTCGCCCTGTCGTAGTAGGGCGCGACGTCGGCGAACACCTCGTTCAGGTCGTTGGTCCAGACGTTTCTGAAGCGCTGTTCTCGCAGCTCTTCGCGCAGCGCAAGTGGCGGCGGCGGTGTCATCGTTATCGTCCCCCCGTTCTGTCTTCGATCAAGGCAAGGCAGTCGGCATTAAATTAGCAGCAAGTAGGCTGCCGCGGCCACGCTTGCGGCCACGGCGATCGCATAGACGATCGCGGCCACCAGCGTGTCCGCGCGCACTCCCAGGTCGTAGCAGGTGATCCGCAGGCGATGCGCCGCGCTCCACAGCGACAGGAACACCACCGCCACCGTCGCCACCTTCACCAGCCAGTGCGCGGCGAAGGCGTGCATGCGGTCGTAGGCCAGCAGGTCGGGTACGTGCCCGAGCGCGGCGAGGAGGGTGAGCAGGATCAGCACCGGGGTCAGGAACGCGGTGAGGGTCCCCCCGGCGGCGAACGGGCCCCACACGATCGGCTTGTTGGACCTGGCCATGCTAGAACGCCCCCGCGAGAAGGAGAACCGCGAGCGACAACAGGCCCCAGACGGCGAAGTGCGCGCCCGAGATGACCCGGTCGGCGACGAAATCCTCGCCCAGCTGCAGCGGCAGCGCCTTCGGAGTGAGATTGAACCAGGTCACGGAGTGGTAGACGGCGAACGCGAGCGCCAACGCCTGCAACACGATGCTTGCCGGGCTGCGCAACGCGTCCAGGAACGCCGCCCAGGCTTCAGGGCCCTGGGCAAGCCGCGCCAGCCCCCAGACCATCATCAGCGTCCAGCCGCCGATGAACAGGCAAGACAATTCCCGCAGCAGGTAGCGCGGGTAGCGCGGGTGGCGCGTCAGCCACTCCCAGCGCAGCGCGCGCACGTAGGGCTTGCGGCTCATTTGTTGAGCCATGGCATCGCGTGTTCCAGGTACCAGTCGACGGTGCTCTTGATCTTCACCTGCTGCAGCGCCGCGGCGGGGTCGACGTGCTCGGGACAGACTTCGGAGCACGCTCCGACGAAAGCGCACTCCCACACGCCCTCGGTGGCGGCGATCTCCTGCTGGCGCTCCTCACGCCCGCCGTCGCGCGAATCCTGGTTGTAGCGGTGCGCGAGCGAGAGCGCCGCCGGGCCGATGAACTTCGGGATCAAGCCGTACTCGGGGCAGGCGGCGTAGCACAGCATGCAGTTGATGCAGAGCGTGAACTGCTTGTAGCGCTTGAGCTGCGCCGGCGTCTGCCGGTATTCGCCGTCCTCCAGCGCCTTGGGTTGCTTCGGGATCAGGTAGGGCTTGACCCGCTTCAGCTTGGCGACGAAGTCGTCGATCACGGTCACCAGGTCGCGCTCGATCGGGAAATGCGCCAGCGGCTCGACCCGGATCACGCCCTGGTAGTCGCGCAGGAACGACTTGCAGGCGAGCTTGGGCTCGCGGTTGATCATCATGCCGCAGCTGCCGCAGACCGCCATGTGGCAGGACCAGCGGTAGCTGAGCGTGGGGTCGATGTTTTCCTTGACGTGGTTGAGCGCGTCGAGCACCACCCATTCCTCGCGGCACGGCACCGAGTAGCGCCGGAAATGCGGCTCCCGGTCGGTTTCCGGGTTGTAGCGCAGGACCTCCAGCTCGACCACTCGCTCGCTCATTCGTGGCCTCCGGAATAGTCGCGCACGCCCGGCTGCGACCTGGTGATCACCACGTCCAGATAATCCACGCGCGGCGCCGCTTCGCCCTGGTAATGCGCGAGCGAGTGCTTGAGGTAGCGCGCGTCGTCGCGCTCGACGTAGTCCAGCCGCTGGTGCGCGCCGCGCGACTCCTTGCGCTCGAGCGCGCTGACCGCGACGGCTTCGGCGCAGTCCAGCATCGAGCCCAGCTCGAGCGCCTGCAGCAGGTCGGTGTTGTAGACGTTGGTCTTGTCGTGCAGCTCGATCGCCGCGTAGCGGCGGCGCAGCTCGGCCAGCTTGGCGCAGGCTTCGGCCAGGCCATCGCCGCTGCGGTAGATGCCGGCGTTCTGCTCCAGGGTATGCATCATCTCCCTGCGTAGTCCGGCCAGCGTTTCCCTCCCGCCCGTGCGCTGGATCAGTTCGCGCACCTTCGCCTGCGCGCCCTGCGCGCCTGACTCGAGCGCCGCGTCGTCGCCCTGCCGCGCGCCGGAAGCGAGGTACTCGGCCGCGCTCAACGCCGCGCGGCGGCCGAACACCAGCAGCTCGGTGAGCGAGTTGGAGCCCAGACGGTTGGCGCCGTTGATGCTTACGCAGGCGCACTCGCCGGCCGCGAACAGCCCGGCAAGCGGCGTCGCGGCGCGGATGTCGGTGTGGATGCCGCCCATCATGTAGTGCACCACCGGCCGCACCGGTACCGGGTCGGTGACCGGATCGACGCCCATGTAGCTGATCGACATGTCGCGCACCAGCGGCAGGCGCTCGTTGATCTTCTTCTCGCCCAGGTGCCGCATGTCGAGCAGCATCGCGTCGCCCCATTGCGTCGCGATCATGTTGCCCTTTCGCTGCTCGTGCCAGAAGGCCTGGCTGACGCGGTCGCGCGGGCCCAGCTCCATGGTCTTGAGCACCGGCTTGCCCAGGGGCGTCTCGGGGCTCATGCCGTAGTCCTGCAGGAAGCGCCGGCCATGCTTGTTGAGCAGCACCCCGCCCTCGCCGCGGCAGGCCTCGGTCAGCAGCGTGCCGGTGCTGGGCAGGCCGGTCGGGTGGTACTGCACGAACTCCATGTCCTTGAGCGGCACGCCGGCGCGGTACGCGAGCGCCATGCCGTCGCCGGTCTTGATCGCGCCGTTGGTGGTAAACGGGAACATGCGCCCCGCGCCGCCGCCGGCCATGATCACCGCGCGGGCGCGGATCTGACGCATCTGGCCGCTGCGCATCTCGATCGCGGTCAGGCCCTGGCAGCGGCCCTCGTCGACCAGCAGCTCGGTCGCGTAGTACTCGTCCAGGCGCTCGATCGAGGGGTACTTGAGCGAGGTCTGGAACAGCGTGTGCAGGATGTGGAAGCCGGACTTGTCGGCCGCGAACCAGGTGCGCTGCTTCTTCATGCCGCCGAACGGCCGCACCGCCACCGAGCCGTCCGCCTCGCGGCTCCACGGGCAGCCCCAGTGCTCGAGCTGGATCAGCTCCCTGGGCGCTTCCTGCACCAGATAGTCGACCGCGTCCTGGTCGCACAGCCAGTCGCCGCCGCCGACAGTGTCGTTGAAATGATGCTCGAGGCTGTCGTCGGGCTTGATCACGCCCGCCGCGCCGCCCTCGGCCGCGCAGGTGTGGCTGCGCATCGGGTAGACCTTCGAGATCAGCGTGATGCGCAGCTTCGGATCGGCTTCGGCCAGGGCGATCGCGGCGCGCAGTCCCGCGCCCCCTGCGCCGACGATCGCCACGTCCGTACGAACCGTCTCCATCCCCTCTATTTCCAGCTTTCAGCCTGCCGCCACTATGCGCCCGCCGCGGACGACGGGTTTGATCTCGATCAATCCGCCTATCTCACGACGCGGTCGATCGCGATCTGCAGATTGCTCGTGCCGGGCGC
>DAHVFK010000033.1 GCA_027317055.1 Betaproteobacteria bacterium
AGGCGGATGCGCTCCGAGAGTCTCTTCACCTCGCTTTCGCCGACCAGATCCGTCTTCGACATCAGGATCCGGTCGGCGAATCCGACCTGCTCCTGCGCCTCGTGGAACTCGTCGAGCTGCTTTTCGGCATGCTTGGCGTCCACCAGCGTGATGATCGAGTCGAGCAGGTAGTAGTTGCCGATCTCCTCGTCGGTGAAGAAGGTTTGCGCCACCGGGCCCGGGTCGGCCATGCCGGTGGTCTCGATCACCACGCGGTCGAACTTGAGCGTGCCTTGGCTGCGCCTGTCCTTCAGCTCGCCCAGGATCCGGATCAGGTCGCCCCGCACGGTGCAGCAGATGCAACCGTTGTTCATCTCGACGATCTGCTCGTCGCCGCTTTCGATGATGTCGTTGTCCACCCCGACTTCGCCGAACTCGTTCTCGATCACCGCGACGCGACGGCCGTGATCTTCCTTGAGAATGCGGTTCAGCAGCGTCGTCTTGCCGCTGCCCAGGAATCCCGTGAGGATGGTCACGGGAACCATGTTTTCCTGCTGCATGATGACTCCTTCCGAAGGGCTGGATTCTACCGCCTGCAGCCGGGGTGCGGAGTCACCCCGCGGGCAGCGAGGAGATCGGGGTCACGCTCGGAGATACGGCGCGAGCCAGCCCAGGCCCGCGCTGGTCTTGCCTTGCGGGCGGTACTCGCACCCGATCCACCCGTCGTAGCCGAGCTGATCCATGAGCGAGAACAGGTACGGGTAGTTGACCTCGCCGACGTCAGGCTCGTGCCGCTCGGGCACGCCGGCAATCTGGATGTGGCCGATGCCGGCGAAGTGCTGCTTGAGCCTCATGGCGAGGTCCCCCTCGACGATCTGGCAGTGATAGAAGTCCATCTGCACCTTGGCGTTGGTTCTTCCCGTCTCGGCGCAGATCGCATGCGCCTCGGCCTGGGTGTTCAGGAAGAAGCCCGGGATGTCGCGCGTGTTGATCGGCTCGATCACGCAGGTGATGCCGAGCGGCGCCGCCTGATCGGCGGCCCAGGCGAGATTCTTCACGTAGGTGTCGTGGTGACGCGCGCGCTCGGCGCCGGGCGCGATGAGCCCCGCCATCAGGTGCAGGCGCGTATTGCCGAGCACGCGCGCGTAGGCGAGCGCCTGGTCGAACGAGCGCCGAAACCCGTCCTCGCGCCCTGGCAGCGACGCCATGCCACGCTCGCCCTTGCTCCAGTCGCCCGGCGGCGCATTGAACAGCGCCTGGGTGAGGCCGTTGCCGGTCAGTCGCGCCCTGATCTCGGCCGGCGGATAGTCGTAGGGAAACAGAAACTCGACCGCATTGAAGCCGTCCTTCGCCGCGGCGGCGAAGCGTTCGAGGAAGTCGTGCTCCTGGTACATCATCGAGAGATTGGCGGCGAATTTCGGCATGGCGCGTCTCCTACTTGATCGGGTATCGGGTCCTGATTTCGTCGACCTGCGCCCCGGTGAGCGTCCTGAGACGCCGCCCCGCGAGCAGGAGATACAGCTTCGCCGTCGCTTCGAGCTCTTCCGCGGCGTCGGCCGCCGCGGCGAGACTGGAACCGCCCACTACCGGGCCGTGATTGGCGAGCAGCAGCGCATGGTGCTTGCCGGCGAAGCGGCGCACGGCATCGGCGAGCTTGAGGTCGCCCGGGGCGAAGTACGGCACGAGCGGCAGGCGGCCGATGCGCATCACGTAGTACGCGGTGATCGGGGGCAGCACGTCTTCCGGATCGATGTCCTCGAGCACCGAGACGGCTACCGAATGGGTCGCGTGCAGATGCACCACCGCGGCATTGCGCGGCCGCTCCTGGTACATGGCAAGGTGCAGGAAGTTCTCTTTCGACGGCGCATCGCCGGAAATGAGCCGGCCCTGCCAGTCGAGCTTGGCCAGACGCGCCGGGTCGAGGTTGCCGAGGTTCGACCCCGTCGGCGTGATCAGCCATCCATCGTCGACCTTCGCGCTGATATTGCCGCTGCTGCCGTGCGTCAGGCCGCGCGCAAAGATCGAGCGTCCGAGCTCGCAGATGTCCTCGCGCATGCGATTTTCGCTCATTTCAGCATCTCCAGCGCCTTGGCAAAGAAATCGGTCGCCCCGAAGTTCCCCGACTTGAGCGCGAGTGCGATCGCCGGTTCGCCGGCGGAGAGCGTCCACGGCACACCCGGGTCGATCTGCGGCCCGATGCGCAATACCTTGATGCCGAGGCGGTTGACCACCGCGCCCGCGGTTTCGCCGCCGGCGACAATGAGCTTGCGCGCTCCGAGCTCGACCATGCCTTGCGCCAACGCCGCCAGGGCCTGCTCGACGATCCGGCCGGCGTGCTCCGCTCCGAGCTCGGCTTGAACCGCTTTCACTTCTTCCGGCGAGCTCGTCGCATAGACGAGTACGGGCTCGCGCGCGATCCGCGCGCGAGCCCAATCGAGCGCCGCCTGCACCTGCGCCTCGCCGGCAGCGAGGCTGCGCACATCGATCCGGAATGCCGGCCGCGTCTTCTTCCACTCCGCCACCTGCGCATTGGTTGCGACCGAGCAGCTGCCGGAGACGATCCCCGCGTAGCCGTCGATACGCGGCAGGCGCGCCGCTTCGCCCGCGTGCGCGAGCTGCCCTGCCTGGCGGAAATTGGCCGGCAATCCGAGCGCAACCCCCGAACCGGCCGTGACCAATGGCATGTCGGCACAGGCCGCGCCGATCGTATCGAGGTCGGCATTCGACACGGCGTCGACGACAGCAATCCCGCAGCCATCGTGCTGCAAGGCGGCGAAGCGCTCGCGCAGCGCTGCCGTGCCGCTGGCCACCGTGTCGTATCGCGCGAGACCGACTTTGTGCCGGGTCTGGGCCTGCAGTACGCGCACGAGATTGGCATCCTTCATCGGCGTAAGCGGATGATCCTTCATTCCCGATTCGCTCAACAGCACGTCGCCGACGTACAAGTAGCCGCGAAAGATCGTGCGTCCGTTCTCCGGAAACGCAGGGCAGGCGATCGTGAAAGAAGTGCCGAGGACTTGCATGAGCGCATCGATCACCGGGCCGATGTTGCCCCGGGGCGTCGAGTCGAACGTGGAGCAGTACTTGAAATAGAGCTGCCGGCAGCCGTTGGTCTTGAGCCAAGCGAGCGCCGCGAGCGACTGCGCGACCGCGTCCTGCGGCGCGATGGTGCGCGACTTGAGGGCAACCACCACGGCATCGGCGTCGGGTGCGGGTCCCTGCGGCACGCCGATGGTCTGTATGCAGCGCATGCCCCCTCCCACGAGCATATTCGCAAGGTCGGTCGCGCCGGTGAAGTCGTCGGCAATGCAGCCCAGTAGCATGATCGGCCTCTTCTTCTACTTGCCGGCCTCGGGCAGAGAAATGCGGGTGAGCGCCGCGAACATCTTGATGACGGCAGAATCGTCCTCGC
This sequence comes from Betaproteobacteria bacterium, assembly GCA_027317055.1. Taxonomy (GTDB): domain Bacteria; phylum Pseudomonadota; class Gammaproteobacteria; order Burkholderiales; family SG8-39; genus DAHVFK01. Next base: position 3,392 of record DAHVFK010000033.1, read on the forward strand.
CGCCGTGGCCGTGGGCCGAGGTCGCGAGGTACATCTGATGCGCAGCCGCCGTCAACGGCAGCGGGAAGGTGAGTTTTCGCGCGGCGTCGAGCACGATGCCCAGGTCCTTGACGAAGATGTTGACTGCCGACAGCGGAGTGTAGTCGCCCGCCAGAATGTGGGGCACGCGGTTCTGGAACATCCAGGACGATCCGGCGCTGTTGGAGATCACGTCGTACAGCGTGGCCGCGTCGGCGCCGGCCTTGATCCCCAGCGCCATGGCCTCGGCTGCCGCGGCGATATGCACCCCCGCGAGCAGCTGATTGATCATTTTGACCGTTGACCCGGGGCCGACTTCGTCGCCCAGGCGATAGACCTTTTGCGCAATCGCCGCCAGAACCTTTTCGACCTTGGCGAAGCTCGCGGGGGCGCCGGATCCCATGATCGTCATCTGGCCCTGCGCCGCCCTGGCGGCGCCTCCCGATACCGGGGCGTCGAGCATCTCGATACGCCGCTCGGCAAGACGCTTTCCAAGAGCGCGCGCAAATTCCGGAGCGACCGTGACGCTCATGATGACCACGCTGCTTGGCGCCAGGGCTTCGACCGCACCCCCCGGGCCGAACAGGACGCTCTCGGCCTGCTCCGAATTGACGACCAGCACAATCACGGCGGCGCAACCCTTGGCCATTTCCGCTCCAATCGCGAAGGCTTGCGCGCCCTCCTTGGCAAAGGCAGCGCGCACGTCGGGCCGCGTATCGCACACCCGCACGCTAAAGCCCGCGCGTAGCAGCGAGCGTGCCACGCCGCCGCCCATCGCCCCCAGACCGATTACACCGACGGTGCTTCCCGACATTTCGCTTTCCTCCGAGACAGTGATCACCGAATGCGAGCGAGGCCCCGCGTCGCTCAGTTTCTCGCGATGAGCAATCCCTTCAGGTAATCGCCCTCGGGAAACTCGAGCGCGACCGGATGGTCGGCGGCGGCGGCGAAGCGCTCGAGGATCTTCCCGGCCACCCCGGCGTCGACCGCGGCGCCGGCGACGATCGACTGAAACAGCTCCGCCGGGACGCCGCCCGAGCAGGAAAAGGTCGCCAGCAGCCCGCCCGGCGCGAGCAGCTTGAAGGCGAGCAAATTGATGTCCTTGTAGGCGCGCGCGGCGTTCTTCGCCTGCGCCGCGGTAGGCGCGAATTTGGGCGGATCCAGCACCACCAGCCCGAAGCGCGCGCCCCGGTCGCGCAGCGCGCGCAGGTGCGCGAACACGTCGGCCTGCACGAACTCGATCCGCGAGGCTTCGAGCTGATTGGCGGCGAGGTTCTCGCGTGCCACCTCGAGCGCGGCGGCCGAGCTATCGAGCGCGAGCACGCGCTTGGCGCCGCCGGCGAGCGCGGCGAGCGCGAACCCGCCCGTGTAACAGAATCCGTCCAGCACCTCGCGCCCCGTGGCGAGGGCGCGCACGCGCTGGCGGTTGTCGCGCTGGTCGAGAAAGAACCCGGTCTTCTGTCCCTGCTCGACGTCGACGTGAAAGCTCAAGCCGTGCTCGACGATCGTGCAGCGTGCCGCTCGGCGGTCGCCGCGCACGAAACCGGTCCGCGGCTCGAGGCCCTCGAGCGCGCGCACCTCGGCGTCCGAGCGCTCGTATACCGCCTCGCAGTCGCTCAACTCGGCCAGCGCATCGAGGATCTCCTCACGCCAGCGCTCGGCGCCGGCGGACAGGAATTGCGCCACCAGCACGTCGTCGTAGCGGTCGACCACCAGTCCGGGCAGGCCGTCGGACTCGGCGTGCACCAGGCGCAGCGCGTTGCTGTGCCGCGCCGCGGGCAGCGCGGCACGCAGCGCGAGCGCGCCCGCCAAGCGCGCGCGCAGGAATTCGGCATCGATCGTCCGGCCCGTATCGAAGCTCCACACGCGGGCCCGGATCTGCGACTGCGGGCTGTACGCCGCCAGCGCCAGCGGCTGCCCGGAGTCGGACAAGACCTCGACCGTATCGCCGCGCTGCGGGTCGCCCTCGACGCGCGCGATCGCGCCCGAAAAAAGCCACGGATGCCGCCGCTTGAGCGACTTGTCGCGGCCCGGCTTGAGCACGAGGCGCATCGGCACCAGCCTCTACTTCTTGCGCGCGCGCGGGTGCGCGGCGTCGTAGACCTTCGCCAGCGCCTGGAAGTCCAGGTGCGTGTAGACCTGGGTGCTCGAGATGCTCGAGTGCCCCAGCATTTCCTGCACCGCGCGCAGGTCCTGCGAGGACTGCAGCACGTGGGTGGCGAAGGTATGGCGCAGTATGTGCGGATGCAGCGGCGCATCCAGCCCCTGGCGCCGCGCCCAGGCCGCGAGCCGCGCGCGCACGATGCCAGGTGCGATGCGCGCGCCGCGAGCACCGACGAAAAGCGCGCTCTCGTGCGGCGCGGCGAGCTGCACGCGCGCCGCGAGCCACTGCGCCAGCGCCTCGCGCGCCCGGGCGCCCACCGGAACGGTGCGCGTCTTGCCGCCCTTGCCGGTGACCGTGACCTCGCCCTGTGCGAGGTCGAGCCGTCCGCCGCCGAGCCCGAGGCCGACCAACTCGGCCAGACGCAGGCCGGAGGAATACATCAGCTCGAACATTGCCCGGTCGCGCAGCAGTGCCGGCGAGGCGCTCGGCGCGACCTCGAGCAGCCGCTGCGCGGCCTCGACCGACAGCGCCTTGGGCAGCGTCTTGGGCGCCCTGGGAGCGCGCACGCCCTGGCAGGGATTGGCGCGAAGGCCGTGCTGGCGCGCGAGCCAGCGGTACAGGCCGCGCCAGGCCGACAGCGTTCCCGCGAGCGAGCGGCCCGAAAGGCCCGCAGCGTGCAGCTGCACGACAAAGCGGCGCACCTGGACGCCCTCGATCGCCGCCAGGCGCGTGCCCTGCGCGAGCCGCAGCAGCAGCGCGAGGTCGCGCGCGTAGTTCCTGAGAGTGCCGGAAGCGAGCCTGCGCTGATGCCTCAGCACCTCGAGATGCTCGCGCACCAGCGCGGCGTCGGGATGCGTAGCGGGCAGGGCTTCTGCCACGCGGGGCGCCTTGGCCGCGCTACAGCCGCGCCGCGACGCCGGCGGCGCACAGCTCGCCGATGCGACGCAGGTAAATGGTCCCCATTTCGGGGAAGAAGCGCTCCGGGTCCTCGCTGCCGAGCGCGAGCAAGCCGAACACCGCGCTCTGGCCGAGCGGAACCAGCGCCATCGAGCGCAGGTGCGCGGCGGCCTCGCCGAACCACTCCAGGTAGGGGTTGTCGGCGATCGCCGCGCATTGCGGCGCACCCATGGCCTCGGCGTGCCGGCGCTGCGCCTCGGTCACCGCCTGCGACTCGACGAAATCGACCGGCACCGACTTGCCCCAGACGCGCATCGCCAAGTGCGGCACCGCGAAGTCCTCGCCCAGGTGCAGGTAGAGCGCCTGGGTCAGTTCCGGGAAATCGCGCGCCCCGACCAGCGCCACCGCAAGGCGATGCACCTTCTCGCTGATGGCGTCGTTCTCCTCGCCGAACTGGATCAGCTCGCCGAGCTTGCCCTCGAGCAACCTCACCTTTTCGCGCAGCGTGATGGTCTGGCGCTCGGCGAGCGGGATCGCGCGCCCGCCGTAGGGGTGCGGAACGCTGATCGACTCGAAAAGCTCCGGGTGCTGGTCGAAGAACTGCGGGTGAGTCTTGAGGAACTGCGCGACTTCTTCTGCGTTCATGGTGCCTCGTCCAGGTCGATCGAACCCTCGAACACGCTGTGCGCCGGGCCCTTCATCCAGACGGCATTGTCGCCGCCCTGCCAAGCCACGGTCAACGTTCCGCCGCGCGCCTCCACTCGCACCGGCGAGTCGAGCAGGCCGCGCGCGATGCCCGATACCGCTGCCGCGCAGGCGCCGGTGCCGCAGGCGAGCGTCTCGCCCGCGCCGCGCTCCCAGACCCGCAGCGCGATGCGGTGCCGGTCGCGCAGCTGCATGTAGCCGGCGTTGACGCGGTCCGGAAAGCGCGCGTGGCGCTCGAGCAGCGGCCCCTGGCTGGTCACCGGTGCGCGCTCGACGTCGTCAACCCGCTGCACCGCGTGCGGGTTGCCCATGGAAAGAATCGCCAGCTCGAGGCGCACCCCGCCGACCTCGAGCGGCTGCACCAGGGGCGAGGCGAGTGCCGGCGGCCCCATGTCGACGGTCACCTCGCCGTCGTCCTCGAGCCGCGGCACGATCAAGCCGCCCAGCGTCTCGATCCGTATCTCGCGCTTGGCCGTCAGCCCTTTCGCGTGCACGTAGCGCACGAAGCAGCGCGCGCCGTTGCCGCACTGCTCGACCTCGCCGCCGTCGGCGTTGAAGATGCGGTAGCGGAAATCGGCGTCCGCACGCGTGCTCGGCTCGACCACCAGGATCTGGTCGCAGCCGACGCCGAAATGCCGGTCGGCGAGGCGGCGCAGCTGCGCGGGCGCGAGCGCAAACGGCGCCGCGGTCGCGTCCAACACGACGAAGTCGTTGCCCGCGCCCTCCATCTTGGTGAACGCGACGCGGCTCACGCCGGCTCCATCAGGCGACGGTACTCGACCGAGATGCAGCGGTCCATGACCACAAACATCCCTGCCGCGCGCGCGCGCTCGGCGGCCGGATCGTTGACGATGCCAAGCTAGATCCAGATCGCGGGCAGCCCGAGCGCGATGCACTGCTCGACGATCGGCCCGATCTGCTCGGCGGCGCGGAAGACGTCGACCAGGTCGATCTTCTCGGGGACGTCAGCCAGCCGCGGGTAGGCCTGCTCGCCCAGAACCTCGCGCAGCGCGGGCCGCACCGGGATCACGCAGTAGCCCCAGGCCATGAGCCGGCGCGCGATGCGGTGGCTCGGCCGTTCGGGACGGGGCGAGAGGCCCACGACGGCGACAGTCTTTGCCCGCGCCAGCAGCGCACGCATATCTTCGTCCGGGGGATTGCGGAACACGAGCTGTAATTCTATGCGTAAAAGCGCGCCTCGCCCTCGGGACGGGTCTTGAAGCGCTTATGCATCCAGAAATACTGCTCCGGCGCCTCGAGCACCTTGCGCTCGATGTACTGGTTCATGCGCAGCGTGTCCGCCGCCGCGTCCTCGGTCGGGAAGTTCCGCCAGGGCGCCTCGATCGACAACAGGTAGCCTGCGCCGTCGGGAAGCATGCGCGTCACGCACGGCAGCACCGTCGCCCCGGTGACCCGCGCAATGCGCGACAGCCCCGGCATGGTCGCCGCCGGCACGCCGAAGAACGGCACGAACAGCGCCCCGCGCAGCCCGTAGTCCATGTCCGGCAGGTAGTACAACGGGCGGCCCTCGCGCATCGTACCGAGCACGGCGCGGATACCGTCCTGGCGCGACACCAGCTTTTGGCGCCCGAAGCGCGCGCGCCCCGCCAGCAGGCGCGCGGCCAGGAGGTGGTTCTTCTGCTGTGCGTACATGCTCACCATGTCGATCTCGCAGGCGAGGCGCGCGAAGCCGGCGTCCAGGCCAACGAAGTGCGGCACGAACAGAATCGCCGGCGCGCCGCCCAGCGCGCGCAGGTGCTCGAGGCCTTCGATCCGCACCAGTCGTTCGATGTGATCGCGCGGCGACCACCACAGCAGCGCGTGGTCGAGGAAGCTGCGGCTCCAGGCGCCGAAGTGCGCACGCGCCAGGCGCTCACGCTCGGTCGCCGCCATCCAGGGAAAGCACTTGGCGAGGTTGATGCGCGTCACGCTGCGCCGCTCTGCGATCAGCCGGTAGGCGAGCGCCCCGAGCGCGTTCCCGGCCGCCGCGAGCGCCCGTGGCGGCAGCAGGCGCGCGAGCCACATCGCGGCGAACAGCGCGCGCATCACGCGCCCGCTTCCGGCGGCGGCGCGCCGCGCGGCCGCTTGTAGCGGTTGTAGCCCCACAGGTATTGCTGCGGGCACTCGCGCACCAGCTCCTCGAGCGCGCGGTTGACGCGCCGCGCATCGGACTCTCCGGGCAGGGCATCGGGCAGCGGCCGCAGATGCACCACGTAGCCCTCGCCGCGCGGCAGGCGTTCGCCGAACGCGAGCAGGGTCACGCTGCCCGGCCGGCGCACGAGCCGTCCGGCGAGCGTCATGGTGTAGGCGGGCCGGCCGAAGAACTCGACCCACTCGCCCTCGCCTTCGCTCGGCACCTGGTCGGGCAGCACGCCGACCGCTTCCTTGCGCTTGAGTGCGCCGAGCAGCTCGCGCACCCCGGCGTAGTCGGGGGTCGCGAGGCGCAGGTTGGGCCCCGCGCGCCCGGCTTCGATCAGCGCCCGCACGAAGCGCAGCTTCGGCGGCCGGTACAGCGCGGTAATCGGAAAGCGCTCGGCCGCGACCTTGGCCGTGATCTCGAAGCAGCCGTGATGTGGCGTGAGAAACACGATCCCCAGGCCCTCCGCGCGCGCGGCCTCGATCCGCGCCTCGCCGTCGATGCGCTTGACCCAGCGCAATACCTCGGCGCGCGGGCGCAGCCAGATCGCGGGCAGCTCCAGAAGACCCTTGCCTGCCGAGGCGATCGCGGCGCGCCGGGTCGCCGCGTCGTGGTATCCCGCGTGGCTCAGGTTCTGGCGCAGCTGCCGGCGATAGGTCGGCGACAGCGCGTAGACCGCCCAGCCGAGCAGTGTGCCCGCCGCGTGCAGCTGCGGCAGCGGCAAGGCGGCGAGCAATCGGATCAGCAGCATCGTGTTGCGCGCGTCGCGCCGATCCGGCTGGTTCTATGGGAAGCAGGCATTCTTTGGTATCCTTGCGGCCTCTTCGCAACCCCCGCTCGCCGCATGCTCATTGCGGCGGCCACAACACTCGAGGCGCAAAGCACATGAGCGAGTTCCTCTTTACTTCGGAATCGGTGTCCGAGGGTCACCCGGACAAGGTCGCCGACCAGATCTCGGATGCGGTGCTCGACGCGATTCTAGCGAAAGACACCCGCGGGCGCGTCGCGGCGGAAACGCTGGTCACGACCGGCCTTGTGGTGATGGCGGGCGAAATCACCACCTCGGCCTTCGAAATCGACTTCCAGCAGGTCGCCCGCGACACCATCAAGAGCATCGGCTACGACAACACCGAGTACGGCATCGACTACAAGGGCTGCGCGGTGATGGTGTGCTACGGCAGGCAGTCGGCCGACATCGCGCAGGGCGTGGACGAAGGCAAGGGGCTCGACCTCGACCAGGGCGCCGGCGACCAGGGCCTGATGTTCGGCTACGCCTGCGACGAGACGCCGCAGCTCATGCCGCTGCCGATCCACCTTTCGCACCGTCTGGTCGAGCGCCAGGCCGAGCTGCGCCGCGACGGGCGCCTGCCGTGGCTGCGCCCGGACGCGAAGTCGCAAGTGACGATCAAGTACGCCAACGGCAGGCCGCAGGCGATCGACACGGTGGTGCTTTCTACCCAGCATGCGCCCGACGTGACCCACGAGCAGCTCGCCGAGGGCGTGATCGAGGAGATCATCAAGCCGGTGCTGCCCAAGGACCTGGTCAAGGGCGAAGTGAAGTACCTGATCAATCCGACCGGGCGCTTCGTGGTCGGCGGGCCGCACGGCGACTGCGGCCTCACCGGGCGCAAAATCATCGTCGATACCTACGGCGGCGCAGCGCCGCACGGTGGCGGCGCGTTCTCCGGCAAGGACCCCTCCAAGGTCGACCGCTCCGCCGCCTACGCGGCGCGCTACGTGGCGAAGAACGTGGTCGCCGCCGGACTCGCCTCCAAGTGCCTGGTGCAGGTGGCGTACGCGATCGGGGTGGCCAAGCCGGTCTCGGTCATGGTCACCACCTACGGCACCGGCAAGATGTCGGACGACGCGCTGTCCAAGCTGGTCGCGACGACCTTCGACCTGCGGCCCAAGGCGATCATCCAGACGCTCAACCTGCTGCGCCCGATCTACAGAAAAACAGCGGCCTACGGCCATTTCGGGCGCGAGGAACCGGAGTTCACGTGGGAGGCGACCGACAAGGCGCTGGCCCTCAAACAAGCCGCCTAGGTATAATTCGCCCTGCTGAGGGGCGCTGCGATCCCCGCCACGGGGACCAGGCTCAGCTAAATCAAACTGCGCTCGCATCGGAAACGATGCGGGCGCTTTGCTTTTCTGGAGACCGGATATGAACGCACCCAACCCGAAGTTCACCGACTACAAGGTCGCCGACCTGAAACTGGCGGACTGGGGCCGCAAGGAGATGGCGATCGCAGAATCCGAGATGCCGGCGCTGATGGGAATTCGCAGGGAGTACGCGAAAGCTCAGCCGCTCAAGGGCGCGCGCATCGCCGGCTCGCTGCACATGACGATCCAGACCGCGGTCCTGATCGAGACCCTGCGCGCGCTCGGGGCCGAAGTGCGCTGGGCCTCGTGCAACATCTTCTCGACCCAGGACCACGCCGCGGCGGCGATCGCCGCAGGCGGCACCCCGGTGTTCGCCTACAAGGGCGAGTCGCTCGACGAGTACTGGGAGTTCACCCACCGCATCTTCGAGTTCGACGGCGGCAAGGGCCCGAACATGATCCTCGACGACGGCGGCGACGCGACGCTGCTCGCGCACCTGGGCAAGCGCGCCGAGAAAGACGCTTCCGTGATCGCCAAGCCGATCAGCGAGGAAGAAACCTCGCTTTTCAACGCGATCAAGAAGCGCCTGACCGCGCAGCCGGGCTGGTATTCGAAGATCGGCGCGGAAATAAAAGGCGTCACCGAAGAGACCACCACCGGCGTGCACCGCCTGTACCAGATGCACAAGGAAGGGCGGCTGCTGTTCCCCGCGATCAACGTCAACGACTCGGTCACCAAGTCGAAATTCGACAACGTTTACGGCTGCCGCGAGTCGCTGGTCGACGGCATCAAGCGCGCCACCGACGTCATGGTGGCGGGCAAGGTCGCGGTGGTCGCGGGCTACGGCGAGGTCGGCAAGGGTTCGGCGCAGGCGCTACGGGGCCTACAGGCCCAGGTCTGGGTCACCGAAATCGACCCGATCTGCGCGCTGCAGGCGGCGATGGAGGGCTTTCGCGTGGTCACCATGGACTACGCCGCCGACAAGGCCGACATCTTCGTCAGCGCGACCGGCAACTTCCACGTCATCACCCACGCCCACATGAAGGCGATGAAGAACAACGCCATCGTTTGCAACATCGGCCACTTCGACAACGAGATCGAGGTCGCCGCGCTCAAGGGCTGCAAGTGGGACAACATCAAGCCGCAGGTTGACCACGTGATCTTCCCCGACGGCAAGCGCATCATCCTGCTGGCCGAAGGGCGCCTGGTGAACCTCGGCTGCGCCACTGGGCACCCCTCGTACGTGATGAGTTCCTCGTTCGCCAACCAGGTTCTGGCGCAGATCGAGCTCTTCATCAGGACGAAGGATTATCCGGTCGGCGTGTACATCCTGCCCAAGGCGCTCGACGAGAATGTCGCGCGGCTGCAGCTCTCGACGCTCAGCGCGCAGCTTAGCGAGCTGACCGACGAGCAGGCGGCTTACATCGGCGTGCCGAAGGCCGGGCCATACAAGTCGGAGCACTACCGCTACTAGATGCTTAGAATCCTGCTCGTCTGGCTGATCAACGCGCTGGCGCTGCTCACGGTCGCCTACGTGATGCCGTCGATCCACGTCGATACTTTCGGCACTGCGCTGGTCGCGGCGGTGGTCCTGGGGCTCGTGAACGCAGTCATCCGGCCGATCCTGGTCCTGCTCACGTTGCCGGCGACGATCGTGACGCTCGGATTGTTCATCTTCGTCATCAACGGGCTGCTCTTCTGGCTCGTGGGCTCGTACCTGCGGGGCTTCACGGTGGACGGCTTCGGGTCGGGGTTCTTCGGCGCGATCATCTACAGCATCGTGTCCTGGGCGCTCTCCTCCGTACTGCTTCCCGGGCGGCGCGTGCGCATCCACGTGGAAAGGATCGACAGGCCATGAAAATTGCGGTGATGGGCGCAGGCGGGGTCGGCGGCTACTTCGGCGCCCGCCTCGCGCAGGCGGGAAACGAGGTTGTGTTCATCGCACGCGGCAGGCACCTTGAGGCGCTGCGGACGAAGGGGCTCAGCCTGAAAAGTCCGGCGGGCGACGCGACGCTGAAGGTCAAGGCCGTGGAGGACCCTGCGCAAGCGGGCAGCGCCGAGGTGGTGTTGTTTGCGGTCAAGCTGTGGGACACCGAGAGCGCGGCCGAGCGGATCCGGCCGCTGGTGGCCGGCGGCGGCGTGGTAATCCCGTTCCAGAACGGCGTCGAGTCGATCGAGCGCATTGGCGCGATGCTCGGGCGCGAGCGGGTGATGGGCGGCGCGGCCTACATCGCGGCGCGCATCGGCGAGCCGGGCGAGATCGTTCAGACGGGCAAGATGGCGCGCCTTCGCTTCGGCCCGGTCGAAGCTTCGCAGCGCGCGGCCGCGCAGGCGTTCCACGCCGCCTGCGTCAAAGCGGGAATCGAGGCCGAGCTCACCGACGACATCGTGCGCGTACTGTGGGAGAAATTCGTGCTGCTGGTGGCGATCAGCGGCACGACCGGCGTCGCACGCTCACGCATCGGCGCGGTGCGTGCCGACCCTGACCTGCGCTGGCTGCTCGAAGCGGGGATGCGCGAGACCTGGCAGGTCGGAAAGATACGTGGCGTCGCGCTCGCCGACGACCTGGTCGAGGCGACACTGAAGATGGTCGACGGCCTACCGGCGGAGATGACCTCGTCGATGCACGGCGACCTCGACGCCGGCGGCAGGCTCGAGGCGCCCTGGCTCGCCGGCGCGGTGGCGCGCATGGCGCGCGAGGCCGGGCTCGAGGCGCCGGCCAACCGCGCGATCTACGCCGCGCTCAAGCCCTTCGTCGAAGGCCGGCGATGAGCGCGGCGCCCGCGCTCGACTTCAGCTTCGAGTTCTTTCCGCCCAGAACGCCGCAGGGCAGGGAAAAGCTGCGCGCGACCTGGCAGCAGCTGGCGCAACTCAAGCCGCGCTTTTTCTCGGTCACCTTCGGCGCCGGCGGCTCGACGCGCGAGGGCACGCTCGACACCGTGCTCGAGATCCGCGCCGCGGGGCACGAGGCCGCGCCGCACATCTCCTGCGTCGCCTCGACCCGGGCCGATGTCGCCGCCCAGCTAGAGCTCTACCGCAAGCACGGCATCCGCCACATCGTCGCGCTGCGCGGCGACCTGCCCTCGGGAATCGCCGCCTCGGGCGAGTTCCGCTTCGCGAGCGAACTGGTGGCTTACATCCGCAAGACCACCGGAGACTGGTTCCAGATCGAGGTCGCGTGCTATCCCGAGTACCATCCGCAGACGCGTAACGCCGCGGATGAGATCCGCAACTTCAAGCAGAAAGTCGACGCTGGCGCCAACGGCGCGATCACCCAGTACTTCTACAACCCCGACGCCTACTTCAAGTTCGTCGACGACTGCCGCGCCGCCGACATCGCGCTGCCGATCGTCCCCGGCGTGATGCCGATCGGCAACTTCTCCCAGCTGGCGCGCTTTTCGGATGCCTGCGGGGCCGAGATCCCGCGCTGGATGCGCGTCAAGCTCGAAAGCTACCGCGACGACAGCGCCTCGATCCGCGCCTTCGGCCTCGACGTCGTGACCGAGCTGTGCGACCGCCTGCTCACCGGCGGCGCCCCGGGGTTGCACTTCTACACCCTCAACCAGGCCGGCCTGACGAGCACCATCCGGCAGCGCCTGGGACTCTAGGCGGCGCGCTTCTTACGCTGCGCGTCGCGGGCGTGCATGCTGGCGTAGGCGCCGTGCGCCGCGGCTTCCGCGTCGCCGACGTGCACCGGCAGGCCCATGTCCTCGAGTACCGAGCCGAGCGCCGACAGGCAAAGCATCACGTTGTCCGGGCGGCACGAGTAGCCCATCAGGCCGAAGCGCCAGATCTTGCCCGCGAGCGGC
>DAHVFK010000340.1 GCA_027317055.1 Betaproteobacteria bacterium
TCCAAGTCCCGCGCGATCGATTTCAGGGTTTCGACGCTGCCGACCCTGTTCGGCGAAAAGATCTGCATGCGGATCCTCGACCCCGCGGCAGCGATGGTCGGCATCGATGCGCTCGGCTACGAGGTCGAGCAGAAGCAGGCCCTGCTGGTGGCGATCGGCCGGCCCCACGGCATGGTGCTGGTGACCGGCCCGACCGGGAGCGGCAAGACCGTGTCGCTGTATACCTGCCTTGGCCTGCTCAACCGGCCGGAAACCAACATCTCGACGGTAGAAGATCCGGTCGAAATCAACCTTCCCGGAGTCAACCAGGTAAACGTCAACGACAAGGTGGGTCTCAGTTTCGCGGTCGCGCTGAGGTCCTTCCTGCGCCAGGACCCGGACGTGATCATGGTCGGGGAAATCCGCGACCGAGAAACCGCCGAGATTGCGGTCAAAGCGGCGCAGACCGGGCACCTCGTGCTCGCGAGCCTGCACACGAACGACGCCCCCGCGACCCTCACCCGCCTGATCAATATGGGCGTGGCGCCGTTCAACATCGCCTCCAGCGTGAACCTGATCACGGCGCAAAGGCTTGCCCGCAGGCTATGCTCTTGCAAGCGGCCGGCCGACATTCCAGTCGAGGCGCTGCTCGGGGCTGGGTTTACCGAGGAAGACCTCGAAGGCGGCTGGCAGGCTTACGCGCCGACCGGATGCGAGCTTTGCGGCGGACAAGGCTACAAGGGCCGGGTGGGGATCTATCAGGTGATGCCGGTATCGGAGGATATGCGCCGCATCATCATGAAGGGCGGCGACGCGATCGATGTCACCGAGCGGGCGCGGGCCGAGGGAGTGCTGGACCTGCGCCAATCGGGTTTACGTAAGGTACGTCAGGGCATGACCTCGCTGGAAGAAGTCATGGCCGGTACCAACGAATGACGCCGCAGGGCCTGCGGCGAGGCTTCTAAGGGAGTTTCTATGGCAACGGCAGCGGCGGCGAAGGGTCCCAAGGAGTTCATCTTCAATTGGGAAGGCAAGGATAAGAGCGGCAAGATCGTGCGCGGCGAAATGCGCGCGACCGGCGCGACCATGGTGAACGCCACGCTGCGCCGCCAGGGCGTCCTGGTGCAGAAGGTGAAGAAGCAGAGCATGGGTCGCGGCGGCAAGGTGACCGACAAGGACATCTCGCTGTTCACCCGTCAGCTGGCGACCATGATGAAAGCCGGCGTGCCGCTTCTGCAGTCGTTCGACATCGTCGGCAAAGGCGCGAGCAATCCCGCCGTGGCGAAGCTGCTGATGGAGGTCAAGACCGAGGTCGAGACCGGATCATCCCTCGCCGCCGCGTTCAGGAAATACCCTCTTTACTTCGACGCCCTGTTCTGCAATCTGGTCCAGGCCGGCGAGCAGGCCGGGATTCTGGAGAGCCTGCTGGATCGCCTTGCCACGTACAAGGAAAAGATCATCGCCATCAAGTCGAAGATCAAAGCGGCGCTTTTCTACCCGGTCGCGATCATCGTGGTTGCCTTCCTGATCACCTCGATCATCATGATCTTCGTCATCCCGGCGTTCAAGCAGGTATTCACCAGCTTCGGCGCTGATCTTCCCGCGCCGACATTGTTCGTGATGGCGGTTTCGGACACATTCGTCGCATACTGGTACATCATTTTCGGCGTTATCGGCGGGGGTCTGTACGCGTTCTTCGCCGCCTGGAAGCGTATGTTGCCGGTGCAAGTCTTCATGGACCGGTTGATGCTGCGCGTGCCGGTGTTCGGATCGCTGGTGCGCAAATCCACCATCGCGCGCTGGACGCGCACGCTTGCCACCATGTTCGCCGCAGGTGTGCCGCTGGTCGAGGCGCTCGACTCGGTCGGGGGCGCCTCGGGCAACCACGTTTACATGACGGCGACGAAGCAGATTCAACAAGAGGTTTCCACCGGCACGTCCCTCACCGTCGCGATGCAGAACGCCAGTGTCTTCCCTTCCATGGTGATACAGATGTGCTCCATCGGCGAGGAAACGGGCTCACTCGATGCGATGCTGGGAAAGGTGGCCGACTTCTATGAAGCCGAGGTAGATGACTCGGTCGAAGCACTGTCCTCGCTCATGGAACCGATAATCATGGTCGTGCTCGGGACTCTGATCGGTGGCATGGTCATCGCGATGTACCTGCCGATCTTCAAGATCGGCCAGGCGGTCTGACGAAATCGGGCGAGCAATATTGATGGACGCCCTCGGCGGGCTCGCGCAGCCACAGTTCGTGCCATGGATCGCGGCCGTCCTCGGGCTTTGCATCGGATCGTTCCTAAACGTCGTCATCCATCGTCTGCCGAAAATGATGGAGCGCGAGTGGCGCGCACAATGCGCCGAGCTCGGGGCGCCCGCGGGGTCGGCCGAGGGCGCCGCGGCCGACCCGGAGCGTTTCAACCTGGTAGTGCCGCGCTCGCGCTGCCCAAGCTGCGGGCACGGCATTAGCGCGCTTGAGAATATTCCCGTCCTCAGCTGGCTGATCCTGCGCGGTAAGTGCTCGGCCTGTGCGGCGCCGATCAGCGCGCGCTATCCGGTAGTGGAACTTGCCGCCGGCGCGGCGGGAGCCTACGCGGTCTGGCGCTACGGCTTTTCGCTCGCCGCACTTGGGGCGATGGCCTTCTGCTGGGTGATGATCGCACTGGCGTTCATCGATCTGGACACGCAACTGCTCCCTGACGACCTCACGCTGCCTCTGCTTTGGGGCGGCCTCGCGCTCAACCTCGACGGGACATTCGCGCCGCTACAGTCGGCGGTGATCGGCGCGATTGCGGGATATCTCTCGCTGTGGCTCGTGTACTGGGCCTTCAAGCTCGCGACCGGCAAGGAGGGAATGGGTTTCGGTGATTTCAAGCTGCTGGCGGCGATCGGCGCATGGCTCGGCTGGCAGGCGCTGCCGCTTGTCATTCTGCTGTCGTCGGTGGTGGGGGCGGCGGCGGGAGTCTCGCTGATGCTCTTCACCAAGCACGGCCGCGATCATCCTATTCCCTTTGGACCCTACCTCGCCGCCGCCGGACTGATCGCGCTGTTCTGGGGAGCCGAGATCACGCAACGCTGGCTACCGCTCGCCGGCTGATGCCGCTGGTGATCGGCCTCACCGGCGGCATAGGCAGCGGCAAGAGCGCCGCGGCCGATGAGTTCGCGCGGCTCGGAGCGACGGTGGTCGACACCGATGCGATCGCGCACAAGCTCAGCGGTGCCGGCGGTGCGGCGATATCCGGGGTGCGCAGCCTATTCGGCGACGCCTACATAGACGCGAGCGGTGCGATGGACCGGCGCAAGGTGCGGGCCCTGGTGTTCGCAGACCCGGTCGCGAAACAGCGGCTTGAAGCTCTGCTGCATCCGCTCATTCGCGAGGAGTCGCAACGGCGCATTGTCGCGGCGACGGGGCCCTATGTGGTGCACGTGGTGCCGCTGCTGATCGAGTCGCCGGACTATCGTCGGCGCGTCGACCGTGTGCTCGTGATCGACTGCGCCGACGAGCTAAGGCTCGCGCGCGTGAAGGCGCGCAGCGGGCTCGCAGAGGATGAGGTGCACCGAATCATCGCGGCGCAGGCGACAGCCGGCATGCGAAGGGCGGCGGCCGACGATCTGATCGACAATGGGGGCAGCCTGGAAGAGCTGCACGCGCAAGTACGCGCGCTTCACCGACGCTATCTGGAACTCGCGGCAGCCTGGCGTTAGGTTGTAATCGACGCACAAATCCCTCAGAATCGTTGGAATCTTTCAACAACGAGTCGATCCCGGCACAACCGTGATCACGTACGAGTATCCGCTCAACGAGCGCATCCGCACGCTTCTGCGCCTCGAGGACCTGTTCGAGCGCTCGCGGCACTTCGTCGCGCGAACTGAGCAGCCCGACCACCACATGGCGCTGCTCACCCTGTTCGAGATCCTCGAGGTCGCGAGCCGCGCAGACCTGAAGTCCGACTTGCTGCAGGAGCTCGAGCGCCAGAAACAGGTACTGCTTTCGTTCCGCAACAACCCCGAGATCTCGGAAGATGCGTTGAGCGGGGTCCTGCGCGACATCGAGCAGGCCTCCGCGGCGCTTTTTTCCATGACCGGCAAGATTGGCCAGTATCTGCGCGAGAACGAGTGGCTGATGTCGATCAAGCAGCGAACCGGCATTCCGGGCGGCGCCTGCGAGTTCGATCTGCCGTCCTATCACTATTGGCTGCATCGCCCGGCCGAGGAGCGCATCGGACAGCTTGCCGCCTGGACCAGCCCGCTCTACCCCCTGCGCGACGGAACCGCGATCATCCTGCGCATCCTGCGCGAATCCGGAAAGCCCCAGAGC
>DAHVFK010000341.1 GCA_027317055.1 Betaproteobacteria bacterium
CCACGCGCTCCACCTTGGCGAGCAGCACTTCGAGCACCGCCCATTCGCGCCCCGCCAGCTCGAGCGGCTCGCCATTGAGGAACGCGCGCCGCGCCACCGTGTCGAGCAGCAGCGGACCGTGCACCACCTTGGGCCCGGCCTGGGCCTGGCTGCGGCGAATCAGGGCCCGCACCCGGGCCGCAAGTTCGGACATGGCGAACGGCTTGGCGACGTAGTCGTCCGCGCCGAGGTCTAGGCCGTGCACCCGGTCGTCGACCGCGTCGCGCGCGGTGAGCAACAGGACCGGAACCCTTTGTGCCTGCGCGCGCAGCCGGCGCAGCGCCTCGAAGCCGTCCATCCCCGGCAGGCCGACGTCGAGAATCACCAGGTCGAAGCGCTCCTGCTCGGCGGCGAGAATCGCCTGCTCGCCCCGCGCCACGACGTCTACCGCGTAGCCCTCGGACTCGAGGATGCGCGCGACGCCGCGCGCGAGTGCGGCGTCGTCTTCGACAATCATGATGCGCATGGCGGAGCAGAAGCAAAGCGGCCGGAGGGCCGCTATTTTGCCACGCTCCCGCGCATCACCCCGCGCTGCGCTGATGGTGCTCCAGCAGCATGTAGCCGAAGCCGCGCACCGTGCGGATGCGGATGCCCGCCGGCTCGAGCTTGGCGCGCAAGCGAGAAACGTAGACCTCGATCGCGTTCAGCGACAGATCGTCGCTCAGGCCGGCGACCGCCTCGATGATGGCCTCTTTGGAGACCGTGCGCTCGACACGCTCGAGCAGCACCTGCAGCACCGACCACTCGCGCGCGGCCATCTCGAGCGGCTCGCCGTTGAGCCAGGCACGGCGCGCGGCGGTGTCGAGCACCAGCGGGCCGTGCACGATGCGCGGCCCGACCTGTCCGCGGCCGCGCCGGCCGAGCGCGCGCACGCGCGCCGCGAGCTCCGGCAGCGCGAACGGCTTGGGCATGTAATCGTCGGCGCCGAGATCGAGGCCGCGCACCCGGTCGTCGACCGCGTCGCGCGCGGTGAGGATGAGCACCGGCAGCGCGTAGCCCCCGGCGCGCAGGCGGCGCAGCACCTCGAAGCCGTCTATGCCGGGCAGGCCGATGTCGAGCACAAGCAGGTCGTAAGGCTCGCTCCGGACACGCGCGAGCGCTTCCTCGCCGTTGACAGCGGCGGCGACGTCGTAGCCTTCGTTCGACAGGGCACGCATCAGCCCCGTGGCAAGCGAGGTGTCGTCTTCCACGATCAGCAGCCGCACTGCGGGCAGGATACCCGGGCGCGACGCCCCGGGGGACTGGTTCATGGGCTGGGCTTGAGCAAAGGTCATGGTTGATCCGGGAGTAGGGGGGAAGCGGCTAAGGTATTCCGCGCGCCTTGCCGGCCCCTTAAGCGCCGCTGTCGTCCGGCTGACGAGGACGCAAAGCCCCGTCCCGCAGCGCAACATTGCCGACCCCGGAGCGCTTCGCTACGATGTGCCCGTCGGTCAGTCACGCCACGGTCACACCCCAGCCGCAGATTCCGCTCCAGAGGATTGCCGGCGGGGCGATTCCCGGGCACAGAAGAACCATTCCCGAAGGAGGCAACATGGCAGTGAAAGTATCCATGAAGGTCAATGGCAAGGCCGTTTCGGCCGAGGTCGAGGCACGTACCCTGCTGGTGACGTTCATTCGCGAGCAACTGCGCCTCACCGGCACTCACGTCGGCTGCGACACCGCGCAGTGCGGGGCCTGCACGGTGCAGATGAACGGCAAGGCGGTGAAGTCATGCTCCATCCTGGCGATGCAGGCCGAAGGCGCCGATGTTATGACCATCGAGGGGGTGGCCAAGGCCGACGGCACGCTGCACCCGATGCAGGCGGCGTTCAAGGAACACCACGGCCTGCAGTGCGGCTTCTGCACCCCCGGAATGGTGATGAGCGCGATCGACTTCGCCAAGA
Organism: Betaproteobacteria bacterium; assembly: GCA_027317055.1. Taxonomy (GTDB): domain Bacteria; phylum Pseudomonadota; class Gammaproteobacteria; order Burkholderiales; family SG8-39; genus DAHVFK01. The sequence continues at coordinate 1,923 of DAHVFK010000341.1, forward strand.
GCCGTCCCGGCGCGAGCGAGAAGGAAGTGCGCGAAGCGCTCGAAGGCAACCTGTGCCGTTGCACGGGCTACCACAACATCGTCAAGGCGATCATGGCCGGTTCCAAAGCCATGGCCGCCGCCAAGTAAAGAACCAGGAGAGACCCAGCCATGACCGCATCCCTGATCGGCGCTCGGGTCGAGCGCAAAGAGGACTACCGCTTCCTCACCGGCGCCGGGCAATACACCGACGACGTCGCCCTGCCTCGGCAGACTTGGGCGGCTTTCGTGCGCTCGCCGCACGCGCACGCGAAAATCAAATCGATCAAGAAGGACAAGGCGCTCAAGGCGCCGGGCGTGCTCGCGGTCTACACCGGCGAGGACCTCGCCGCCAGCAAGGTCGGCGGGCTGCCCTGCGGCTGGCTGATCACCGGCACCGACGGCCAGCCGATGAAGGAGCCGCCGCATCCGCCCCTCGCGCAGGGCAAGGCGCGCTACGTCGGCGACCACGTCGCGGTGGTGATCGCCGAGACGCAAGACGCGGCGCGCGACGCCGCCGAGCTGGTCGAGGTCGACTACGACGTGCTGCCCGCAGTGGTCGATGCGTCGAAAGCGACGCGCAAGGGCGCGCCGGCGCTGCACGACATCGCGCCGGACAACAAGTGCTACACCTGGGCGCTGGGCGACAAGGCCGCGGTCGACGCGGCATTCGCCAAGGCCGCGCACGTGACCAAGCTCGAGTTGATCAACAATCGCCTGATTCCGAACGCGATCGAACCGCGCGCGGCGAATGCGACCTACTCCCGCGCCGACGACAGCTACACGCTCTACGTCGCGAGCCAGAACCCGCACGTCGAGCGCCTGCTGATGACCGCGTTCGTACTCGGGCTGCCGGAGCACAAGGTGCGCGTCGTGGCGCCCGATGTGGGCGGCGGCTTCGGCTCCAAGATCTACCTCTACGCCGAGGACGTGGTGGTCACCTGGGCCTCGCGCCAGCTAGGGCGCCCGGTGAAATGGACCGCCGAGCGCAGTGAATCCTTTGTCTCCGACGCGCACGGCCGCGACCACCACACGGTCGCCGAGCTGGCGATGGACAAGGACAGCAAGTTCCTCGCCATGCGGGTGCACACCACGGCGAACGTGGGCGCTTACCTGTCGACTTTTGCCTCGTGCGTCCCGACCATCCTCTACGCGACGCTTCTCGCCGGCCAGTACACCACACCGGCGATCTTTTGCGAAGTAACCGCGGTGTTCACCAACACCGCGCCGGTCGACGCCTACCGTGGCGCGGGACGGCCCGAGGCGACCTACGTGGTCGAGCGCCTGGTCGAGACCGCGGCGCGCGAGATGAAGCTCGACCCGGTGGAGATCCGGCGGCGTAATTTCATCAAAACTTTCCCCTACCAGACGCCGGTCGCGTTGATGTACGACACCGGCGATTACGAGGCTACCCTCGGCGCGGTGATAAAGATGGCCGACGTCGCCGGCTTCCCGAAGAGAAAGGAGGAAGCCGCCAAGCGCGGCAAGCTGCGGGGACTTGGTTACTGCTGCTACATCGAGGCGTGCGGCATCGCGCCATCGAACATCGCCGGCGCGCTCGGTGCGCGCGCGGGGCTGTACGAGGCGGGCGAGATCCGCGTCCATCCGACCGGCAGCGTGACCGTGTTCACCGGCTCGCACTCGCACGGCCAGGGGCACGAGACGACCTTCGCCCAGGTGGTTGCGGACAAGCTCGGGATGCCGCTCGAGAACGTCGATATCGTGCACGGCGACACCTCGAAGATCCTGTTCGGCATGGGCACCTACGGCTCGCGCTCGATCGCCGTGGGTGGCACCGCGATCGTCAAGGCGCTCGACAAGGTCATCGCCAAGGGCAAGAAGATCGCCGCCCACCTGATGGAGGCCAGCGAAAGCGATATCGAGTACGACAAGGGCGTGTTCAAAGTCGCCGGCACCGACAAGCAAAAGATGTTCGGCGAAGTGGCGTTCGCAGCCTACGTGCCGCACAACTATCCGCTCGACAAGCTCGAGCCGGGGTTGAACGAAAACGCGTTCTACGACCCGACCAACTTCACCTTCCCCGCCGGCAGCTACGTGTGCGAAGTGGAGATCGATCCGGACACCGGCGTCACGAAAGTGGAGCGGTTCTCCGCAGTGGACGACTTCGGCAAGATCATCAACCCGATGATCGTCGAGGGCCAGGTGCACGGCGGCTTGACCCAGGGCATCGGCCAGGCGCTGACCGAAGGCTGCCACTACGACCCGGAGAGCGGACAGCTGGTGACCGGCTCGTTCGGCGATTACGCCATCCCGCGCGCCGACGACGTGCCCTCGTACCAGCTCGACACGCGCGAGACGCCGTGCACCCACAACC
>DAHVFK010000342.1 GCA_027317055.1 Betaproteobacteria bacterium
CACTCGGCGTGGCCGCGATCCGGGCCGCCAGCTGGACGCTCGGCAGCGCGCTGCTGCTCAACCTCGTGGTGTACGCGGCGACGATTCCGGCCAGCCGGCGCTACCGCTGCCCGGGCGCGCTCGGCGGGCCGGCGAAGCGCGGCCGCTACGACCTGCTCGCGCGCGCCGCGACGGTCGGGCTGGTGGTGACGCTGGTCACCGGCGCGAGCAGCCGCATCGGCCCGCTGCTGACCGGGGTGTTCGCGCTGCTGCCGGTGGCGATGAGCAGCTTCGTCGTCATCCTGCAGCCGCGCATCGGCGGCCCGGCGACCGCGAGCGTGCTCGCCAACGCGCAGGCGCCGCTGCTCGGCCTGGGGCTCGCCTTCGCGGTGGTGCATCTCGCGGTGCCGCTCGGGGTGTGGTGGGCGCTGCTGCTGGGCCTCACGACCTCGTTCGGCTGGAGCGCGCTGCTGCTGGCCATGCGGCGCGCGTTCAGATGAAGCCCACGCGGCAAGTCAAGCGCGCGCTTGCTTCACCAGCTGCTCGAGCGTCTCGTAGGGTTGGGCGCCGACCACGCCCTGGTTGCCGATGACGAAGGTCGGCACGCCGGTGACGCCGTACTGGCGCGACTTGTCCCAGTCGGCATCGATCGCCGCGCGGTGGGTTCGTTGCTCGATGACTTCGCGCGCCCGGTCGGCCGGCAGGCCGACCGCTGCCGCGATCTCGACCAGCACCTCCGGGTCGCCGATGTCGCGCGCGTCGACGAAATAGGCGCGGAACAGCGCGTCGTGGATCGCTTCGCCCCCCGGCTGGGTGTCGGCCCAGGCGCCGAGCTCCTGCGCCAGCCGGCTGTTGTAGGTCATCGTACGATCGCCGTAGGCCAGGCCCTCGGCCTGCATGCGCGCGCGCATCTGGGCCTGCATCTGCGCGATGTCGTAGCCGCGCCCGGCGAAAAGCTCCTCCAGGCTGCGCCCCTCCTGGGGCGTGTCGGGGTGAAGCGGGAAATGCACCCACTTGATGCGCACGCCATGTTCGCGCCTGAGCCGCTCAATACGCACGGTACTGAGATAGCACCAGGGTCAGACGTAGTCCGAGAATATTTCCAGTACCAGGGGTTCGCTCACGGGCCTAATCTTTCTTGGCTGCCTGCTTGTCGTAGAAGGTAACGAGTTTTACCACATCGCCCGGGTCGATGCGGCCGATGGGCCCCGAGCTGTAGGTCGACGACCGCAGCTTGCCGTCGGCTGCGACGAGGAACTCGGAGGGCTGGATGATCCCACGCCGCTCCTCCCACCACGCCCCGAGCTGGTCCGCCATGGCGCGCGTGACGCCGTAGGCCACGGCAAACGATAGATCGGCCGCGACTTCCCTCGCCTTGTCCAACGGATCGACGCTCGCCGCGACGATCTTCACCCCGAGCGCGTCGAGCTCCGGTTTGAGCTTCTCGAAGCCGGCCAACTGCCGGCGGCAGTAGGGTCACCAGTGCCCGCGGTAGAACAGGATCACCTTGTAGCGGGCGTCGAGGCCGGCGGGCAGCTCGAGCTTGCCGCCGTCGACCAGATCGAGCGTCAGCGTCGGGAAGCTGTCGCCGGTATTGAGCTTGTCGGCCATCGCGAAATCCTCCAGGGCCGATTATGGCAGGGTTTGCGTGGCGGAAAAGAGTGGGAGTCGAACCCACCAGGGACGTCTGACGCCCCTCACCGGATTTGAAGTCCGGGCGCCCCACCGGGGTGCGATTCTCTTCCGTTTGCCGCGCGCATGAGCACGTGCGTGTCGCCGATGCGCCGGGTGAATTTTATCCGGTCGAAATGCTCGAGCACCTCGATCGCCGTATTGCGCCCGATTCCAGAGCGGTCTCGAAACCCGGCGGCGGTGATGGCGCCGTCAGGACCGGCTGCCGCCCGCGCGATTTCCTCCAGCCGCCGCACGCCCGCCGGGAGGAAGAAGCGGGTCTTCGATACGCGCACCAGCAGCCCCTGGCGCGCCACGCGCGAAAGAGCCGACTCGAGCTTCGCCGCGTCGGTCTTCAGCAGGGCGGCGAGCTCCGCGAGGGTGGGCGGGCGCAGCTCGGTTTTTTCCAGCAGCCGCAGTACCCGGTCCCACAGCGCGGCATCGGCTCCGCTGAGCCGCGCCTGGTGGCTCGCAAGGCGCACGCCCAGGCCTTGGCGCACGATCGCGCCCTCGGCGGCGAGCTCCTTGAGCAGCGCGTCCAGCGCTGCGCGCGGCAGGCGCGGGGATTCGACGATCCGCTCCTCCGGCAGGCCGACCGAATCGGGCGCGCGCGCGTGCCAGGCGGCGAGCCGCTCGAGCGCGCTTGCCTTCAGCCCGTTCCAGGCCTGCGGCGCGAAGCCCAGGCCGGCGGCGATCTTCATCGGTACGCGTGCAAATACGTCTTCTGCCGCCACATTGCGGTTCGCCGCGAAACGCGCGAGCTCGACGCCGGCCGGGGACCGGGCAAGCAGCGCGCGCAGTGCCGCCGCGTCGTCGCCGAGCTCCATCGCCGCAAGCCACGCGAGCCGCTCCGGCTTCGCGCGTCCGCGCGCCGGCGGAAAAACGTCGATCACCGCACCGCCGCCGAGCGTGCGGCGGGAAGACTGGTCGCGCACGATGAAGCCGTCGCCGCGCACCGCCCCGATCGGCTGCTCGAGCACAAGCTGCACCCGGGCCGATTCGCCGGGCGCGATGGCGGCGCCTTCGAGCAGCGCGACGCGCCCGAGCACGTTCGCGGCACCCAGGTGCACGTGCACCGAAGTCCAATGGGCAAGCGGCTGCGGACCCACCGCGCGCAGGCGGGCGTCCACCCGGCGCGCGGGCGGCGGCACCTCGCCCTGCACGATCCAGTCGCCGCGCGCGACCGGTTTCTTGCCCTCGATCCCGGCCAGGTTGAGCGCCAGCCGCTGCCCGGCCCGGCCGCTCGACGCCGGCGCGTGCTGCGCGTGTATCGAGCGCACGCGCGCGTGCGCCCCGGCGAGCAGCGCGCGCACCTCTTCGCCGAGCGAGATTTCCCCGCTCATCGCGGTCCCCGTGACGACCAGGCCCGCGCCGGCGATGGTGAAGCAGCGATCGACGCTCATGCGGAAATTGCCGCCCGTGTCGCGCAGATCCGATTCGCGCGCCGCGTTCTCGAGGTGCTTCCTGAGCGCGGCGACTCCCGCACCACTCGCGCTGGAGAGGGCGAACACGGGCGCGCCCGCGAGCGATGTCGTCGCGAGCAGTGCATCGATTTCGGTCGCGACCTCGGTCACGCGCTCCGGCGCGACGCGGTCGATCTTGCTAAGCGCAACGGCGCCGCGCGACACGCCGAGCAAGTCGAGAATCGCGAGATGTTCGCGGGTCTGCGGCATGGGGCCGTCGTCGGCCGCGACCACCAGCAACGCAAGGTCGATTCCCGGGACGCCGCACAGCATGTTGTGGACGAATCGTTCATGCCCGGGAACGTCGACGAATCCGATCACGCCGGTGGACAGCGGCAGGTAGGCGAATCCGAGATCGATCGTCATGCCGCGCTTCTTCTCCTCCGGCAGGCGGTCGGCGTCGATGCCGGTGAGGGCCTTGACCAGGCTGGTCTTGCCGTGATCGACGTGGCCGGCGGTGGCGACGATCACAGGCGCTCGAGCTGCGCGGCGAACGCCTCTTCGTCCAGCAGGCAGCGCAGGTCCAGGATGAGGGCGCCCTGGTGAATGCGGCCGAGCACCGGCACCGGCAGACGCCGGAACGCCGCGGCGATCCGATCGCCGCCGGGGCGCACGGCAAGGCCCGCGCTCGGCAGGCGCTGCGAGGGCAGCGCCCCGCTGCCGACCTGGCTTTCGCAGGCGACCACCTCCACGGTCGCCTTTGCCGCGAGGGCGCTCGCAAGGCGCGGGTGCAGGCGCTCGGCCATCGCCCGGATCTCCTCGGCCGGCCGCGCCAGCATGCGCAGCGTCGGCACGCGCTCGGCCAGGCGATCGGGATCGAGATAGAGGCGCAGCACCGCGCCGAGCGCGGCGAGGGTCAACTTGTCGACACGTAGTGCGCGCCGCAGCGGATTGCGCCGGATGCGCGCGATCAGATCCGCGCGCCCGACGATGATGCCGGCCTGCGGGCCGCCCAGCAGCTTGTCGCCGCTGAACGCGACCAGCGTGGCCCCGGCGGCCAGGCTGTCCGCCGCCATCGGCTCCGCGGGGCGGCCGAGTCGGCGCAGATCGAGCAGCGCGCCGCTGCCGAGATCCTCGACCAGCGGCAGGCTTGTCTCGCGCGCAAGTGCGGCCAGTTCCGCCACACTCGGGGCCGAGG
>DAHVFK010000343.1 GCA_027317055.1 Betaproteobacteria bacterium
TTGCGCGCGATATTCAGCACGACCTGGATCAGCTGCTCCTTGTCGCCCACCACGTCCGGCACGCTGGGATCGTAGTCGCGCGCGATCGCGACCCCCGACGCAAACTCGGCCAGAATCAGGCTGCGCACCCGCTCCAGCACCTCGTGGATGTTGACCGGGGCGACGCGCGGTGCGCGGTGCGGCGTCAGCAGCCGGTCCATCAGCGCCTGCAGGCGGTCGGCCTCCTTGATGATGACCTGGGTGTATTCCCTGAGATCCGGCTTGTCGAGCTCGCGCTCGAGCAATTGCGCCGATCCGCGCAGCCCGCCAAGCGGATTCTTGATCTCGTGCGCGAGGTTGCGGATCAGCTCCCGATTGGCCTGCTGCTCGGACACGATCCGCTCCTCGCGCGCCACGCGCAGCTGCTGCTCGATCGGGCGCAACTCCACCAGCAACGGCAGGCCGACGGCATCGATTCGGGTCACCACACAGGACAGGGGCAGCCGCTCGCGCCCGGGGCGTTCGTAGCTCACCCCCTGCGCCGTATAGTCCCAATGCGTCTCGAGCGCTTCAGCCAGGGCGCGTTCGATTTCGGCGCTCTCCGCGAAAAGTCCGGCAAAGGCCTGCCCGATCATCGACCGGGCGCCGGTGTCGAGCAGGCTCTCGGCCGCGGGATTGGCGTATCGAACGACGAATCCTTCGTCCAGCGCCACGACCGCGGTGGCGAGCAGGTCGAGGCCTGCCAATGCGGTGCTCACCGTGCCGCCCGGCCGGCGATCACCGGTACAGATTGCTCAGCTCTCGCCTTAACGCCTCGATGTTCTTCTGATGCAGCTCGACGTTGTCTTTGTAGGGCTGCAACCGCTCCAGCACTCTGGCGTAGTTCCGTTCGTTGCCGTAGCGCACCGCCTCTTGTTCGTCGAGCGCCTTCTGCGCTTTTTCGAGCATGCCCTCTTCGCGCGCAAGCTCCTTTTCCAGGATTTCGCGCTGGCGCTCCTTGGCCGAGGCACGCGCCGCGGACGACTCGCTCGGAAAGCCTTGCGGCGTCGGCTTGGCGGCGGCCTTCGGCTGCGCGGGTACGACGCTGATTTCGTGGCTCAACACGGTGCATTTCTTGCCCTGCGTGTCGCGCGCATCGTTGGTGTACAGCGGGCTGCTCGTGCCCGGGACCTCGCATCGGTACATGTCCGCGTGCGCCGCTCCGGCAGCCAACCCGAGCACGAGCAGCGCGAACGCCGTGTTGCGAACCATGATCGAGAAGCCGCGTTAATTGGACGCTCTAAGTCTATGCCACCAAAGCGACTTCTAGCAATGCCAAAATAACCGAAGGACGGGGACCGCACCCCGTCCTTCGCGCACCGCACAGACCTCGGCCGGCTTACGAGCTGTAGTACATGTCGAACTCGACCGGGTGCGTCGTCATCCGGAAGCGCTGTACCTCTTCGCGCTTGAGTTCGATGTAAGCCTCGATCAGGTCGTCATCAAACACGCCGCCCTTGGTCAGGAAGGCGTGGTCCTTTTCGAGATGGCTAAGCGCCTCTTCCAGCGAGGCGCACACGTTCGGCACTTTCTTGCGCTCTTCGGGCGGCAGATCGTAGAGATTCTTGTCGATCGGGTCGCCCGGATGGATCTTGTTCTGCACGCCGTCCAGCCCGGCCATCAGCATGGCCGCGAATGCCAGGTAGGCATTCGCGGTCGGGTCCGGAAAGCGCACCTCTACGCGCCGGCCCTTGGGACTCGGCACGTGCGGAATGCGGCAGGCGGCCGAACGGTTGCGCGCCGAATAAGCGAGGTTGATCGGCGCCTCAAAGCCCGGCACCAGGCGCTTGTAGGAGTTCGTGCCCGGGTTCGTGATCGCGTTGAGCGCGCGCGCGTGCTTGATTACGCCGCCGATATAGTACAGGGCGAACTCCGACAGCCCGGCGTAGCCGTTGCCGGCGAAAAGGTTCTGCCCCCCTTTCCACACCGACTGATGCACGTGCATCCCCGAGCCGTTGTCGCCCACGACCGGCTTCGGCATGAAGGTCGCGGTCTTGCCGTAGGCGTGCGCGACGTTCCACACCGTGTATTTCAGAATCTGCATCCAGTCGGCGCGCTCCACCAGCGGCGCGAAGCGGGTGCCGATCTCGCACTGGCCGGCGGCGGCGACCTCGTGGTGGTGCACCTCGACCTCCACGCCCTGCTGCTCGAGCGCAAGGCACATCGCGTTGCGCACGTCCTGCAGCGAGTCGACCGGAGGGACCGGGAAATAGCCGCCCTTGACCGGCGCGCGGTGGCCCATGTTGCCCGACTCGTAGTCGGTTCCAGTCGACCAGGGCGCTTCCTCGGACTTGATTTTCACGAACGAGCCCGACATGTCGATTGACCAGGTCACGCCGTCGAAGATGAAGAATTCCGGCTCGGGGCCGAAGTAGGCCGTGTCGCCCAGGCCGCTCGACTTGAGGTAGGCCTCGGCGCGCTTGGCCACGCCGCGCGGGCAGCGGCTGTAGGGCTTGCCGTCGGAGGGCTCGATCACGTCGCAATTCAGGTTCAGCACCGCCTCGTCGGTAAAGGGGTCCATGCGGGCCGTCACGGGATCCGGCATCAGCAGCATGTCGGACGCCTGAATGCCCTTCCAGCCGGCGATCGACGAGCCGTCGAAGGCGTGTCCGCTCTCGAACTTGTCCATGTCGAAATACTTGGACGGCACCGAGACGTGCTGCTCCTTGCCTTTGGTATCGGTAAAGCGGAGGTCGACGAACTTGACCTCCTTGTCCTTGAGCATTTTCAAGACGTCATCGGGCGTCATCGCCATCTTCCAATCTCCTGAGCGGGTCTGTGGTCTGTGAAATGAGCGCGGGCCGGGGACGCCGGCCGATCGCGTCGAAATGAGCAGATTCCGTGCCTAATACGACTGTCTCGTACTCTCCCCCGGGGTGAGCAGAATTTCGCGCATTCTACCCAAGCGGCATGCCCAACGCTGGTGCATTTTAGGCCACTTTGCACTGCGCTGGTGCAACTCGCGCGGGGCCTTTGAGTTTATATAATGCGGTGCGACGATGTCCGATACCGAGTTGATCAAGACCGCGGCACGCGAGCGTGGCGCGCGGCTCAAGCTTCCCTACGCGGGCGCCCTGCTGCCGCGGGAGGCCCACACCCTGATGCAGGGCGGGGCGCGGCTGGTCGACGTTCGCACTCAGGCCGAGCTGTACTGGGTCGGGCGGGTTCCGGGCGCCCTGCCGGTGGAATGGAACGGCTACCCCGGCGGCCAGCGCAATCCCTTGTTCCTCCAGCACCTGGCCGAGCTGGTGGAGCGCGACGAAGCTGTCATGTTCCTGTGCCGCTCCGGAGGGCGCTCGCACAACGCCGCGATCCTCGCCACGCAGGCGGGGTTCCGCGAGTGCTACAACGTGCTCGAGGGCTTCGAGGGCGACAAGGACCCCGAGCATCACCGCAACAGCGTCGGAGGATGGCGCGTGGCGGGCCTGCCCTGGATCCAGGGTTAGCCGGCGCTCCAGCTCACCAGGCCGCTGTACGCGGTTGCCAGAACCACGATCCCGAACGCGATGCGATACCACGCGAACGGCTTGAAATCGTGCGTTGCGACGTAGCGGATCAGCCAGCGCACGCAGACGATCGCCGCCACGAACGCCGCCGCGAAGCCGACCGCGAACATGCCCAGGTCGGCGCTCGAGAACAGGGCGCGGTGTTTGATGAAATCGTAGCCGCCGGCGGCGATGAGCGTCGGCACCGCGAGAAAGAAGGAGAACTCGGTGGCCGCCCGGCGCGAGAGCCCGAACAGCATGCCGCCGATGATCGTCGCCCCGGAGCGGGAGGTGCCGGGGATCAAGGCAAAGGCCTGGGCGAATCCGACCTTGAGCGCGTCCTTCCAGGTCATGTCGTCGACCTGCGCGACGCGCACGGGGTGATTGCGGCGCTCGGCCCACAGGATCACCAGCGCGCCGACGATAAAAGCGACCGCCACCGGCACCGGCTTGAACAGGCGCGCCTTGATGGCGTGCTCGAACGCGAGGCCGAGCACGGCCGCGGGCATGAAAGCGACCGCGAGGTTCAGCCACAGTCTGGAATTCACCCTGAAAAAGCGTGCGCGATACTCCCACACGATGGCGAGGATCGCGCCGGTCTGGATGACGATCTCGAATACTTTCGCCTTGGGGCCATTGAACCCGATCAGGTCCCCGGCCAGGATCAGGTGCCCGGTGCTCGAGACGGGGAGAAACTCGGTCAGGCCCTCGACGATGCCGAGGATCAGGGCGTGGATCAGCGT
>DAHVFK010000344.1 GCA_027317055.1 Betaproteobacteria bacterium
GGCTGGGGCATTGAAGATCGTGCTGGCCATGTTGCTCCCGATCTCGAGGACGGTCTGCGGGCTGAGGGCAGGAAGACCAGTGACCGCAGCGCCGATACCGGAAAAACTCCAGACGACCGCGTTCATCCATGAGAAGGCGTTGACGATCATCAAGTAGACAAAGCCGCCACTGAGAATGTGCTTTATCACTCGACCTAGAAAGTGCGACGAATCCAGCTGACCCTCCGCTGTGAACTGAATCCATGTAACGAGGATGTCGATCAGTAATAGACCGATGAACAGTTTGAGAGCGTATGGTTGGATCGCTGCACTGTATTTGGCGCCAGCGGTATAGAACTGCGCCGCGATATCGTTGAAATTGCTCATGAGGGTATCTCCTTAAGCGGGGTTACCCGGTCTACGGCTGAGGCGGCGGGGGAGCATCGTGGAAAATGTCAGGGATGCCGGCGGACGGCGGCGCTGAGAACAGCGCCTGCGCTTCAAGGCTGCTCTGAACCTGACTGTTCACCTGATTCGCCGCGGCGACGTTCTGCGAGTTCATCATGGCCATCACGAGCTGGCGGAGCATCTGGACCTGCTGCACCTGTGCGAGCGCGATCTCGTTGCCGACCTGGATCGCCTGCAGCCTGCCTGCCGCCGTCTGGTTGCGGAGTTCGAGACTCTGGAGGCTCGCCTGCTCGGTCTGAAAGTCCTGGGCTTGAGCTTGGGCGGACGCGAGCGCTCCGTTCAGCGTGTTGAGCGTGGTCTCCGCAGTTGTTTGAGGACTCTGTACGCCCGCCGTGTTCGCGGTGTTGTAGCCCGGATAGAGTTGCTGGAACCGCTGCGTCAGGCCTTGGGCCGTGTACGACAGGCCTTCCTGCTGGTTGATCAGGTTGCCGAGATTGGTGAGCAGGTTCTGATTTGACTGCCAGACTCCTGCGCCACCGCCGGTCGTGTTCTTAATCGCGTACTGAAGCTGCTGGGCGAGGTTGGTGACGGTGGCGGTCTCCTGCTGGAGCTGCTGGAGTTGGCTCGCATACATCGTAGGGTCGAATACTTCGTCGCCGACGCCGAACAGGGCATGCGCCGGCACGGGTCTTCCGAACAGACAAGCCAGCGCGGTCAGGATTGCGAGGAACCGACGAAAGTGTTTCGTGCAATTCATTGACGTATCTCCCCTTGATTGATTTTTCCGTTGGCATGGAACGAATTCCCCTTCGCTCTGAATATCTCTTCGACTGGTGAAGCAACTTGCCCGTAGAGCTTGTCGAGATACTCGGCCCAATCGTCCAATTCGCGGGAGCGAAGCCATTCGCTGGTCCAGCGCTCGCCGTGCTGTTTGATCATCCGTCGCGCGGATAGCACGTCGTCCTTCGAGCCCGCGCCGATGAAGGCGAGTGCGGCAGGTCCAAGCGAGAACTGGAACAGCCGCCGCCCGAGCGGCGAGGTGTAGTAGTAGTGCCGCTTGGGCGTCGCCTCGGCGACGATTTCGATTTGACGGTCTGTCAATCCGAAGCGGCGGTACATCTCACGGCTCGCCGCGTTTTTCGCCTCTGGGTTGGGCAGGTAGAGCTTGGTCGGGCAGGACTCGAGGAGCACATCGCGGTGCGGCGAATTCGCGATCTCGCTCAGGCTCTGGGTCGCCAGCACGACGGCTGCGTTTTTCTTGCGCAGCGTGCGCAACCATTCCTCGATCTTCGCGCCGAAGACGCTGTTGGTGAGCATGATCCACGCCTCGTCGAGGATGATGAGCGTGGGGCGTCCGTCGAGGCGCTGATCGATGCGATGAAACAGGTAGGTCGCGATCGGCACGACGACCTTCGGACCCATCGCCATGAGGGTTTCGAGCTCGAAGGTGACGAAGCGGCCTTCGAGCATCACGTCGCGGTCGGCATCGAGGAAGCGTCCGAGTGGTCCCGCCAGCGAGAACGCCCCAAGTCCGTCGCGCACGACGTTGTCCTGCACCTGGGTTACGAGGTTGCTGATGGTGCGCTGCTCCACCGGACCCTCGGCGACGAGCGTGAGCGCGTGCCATAAGGCCTTGCGCTGATTCGGGATGAGCCGCACGCCGTGAAGTTCGAGCCAGTCTTCGAGCAGCGTTTGCAGCCTCATCCGATCGGTCTCGTCGTCGATGCGTGCGAGCGGCTGGAGCGGAACCTCGTCCTCGCCGAGATCCAGATGCTGGCCGCCAAGTGCCTTGGTCAGCACATACGCGGAGTATCCCTTGTCGAAAAAGAATAGCTGCCCATCAGGCACGGCACGGAAGTTTGTTGCGATAGTTCCGAGCGCGACGCTCTTGCCGCTGCCGGTCGGTCCGTAGATTCCCGTGTGGCCGGTATCGCCGACGTGGAGGTTGAAGCGAAAGGGCGTGCTGCCGGTGGTCGCGCCGTAGCATAGCGCCGGCGTGTCATTCGGGTAGTAAGGGCAGGGGTTCGTCGCGAGACCCGGCCAGATGCTGGTCAGCGGCAGAATGTCGGCAAGGTTCTGCGTGTTAACCAGCGGACGGCGAATATCATACCAGCCGTGGCCGGGGATCGATCCGAGCCACGCTTCGACTGCGTTGATCGACTCGATGCGCGGATCGAAGCCGATGCTCTGGCAGACCTTGAAGACGAGTTGCGCATTCTCGTCGGCCATATCGGCGCGATCCTCGGTGATGATCACCTTGGGTGTGACGTAGCAGTAACGCAGCGCTCCGGCCTCAGCCTCGGTGATTGCCTCGTCGGCGTCGGCCGCCATCCGGAGCGCGTGCTGATTCTGGAACGCAGCGCCTGCGCCGGAGCCGAAATGCTCGCTGATCACGCCGCGCAGTCCCAGCCGCTTCTGGAACCAGTTGCGGCGATAGACCGACAACTGGCTGATCGCGGTTCTCGGTCCAACCGGAATGCCTCGAATCGAATAGCGGTAGCAGATCGGCAGTTCGCTCAGGAACGCGGCCATCTCAGCATATGAGAACGGCGGGAAGCCGGAGAGCGCGACGACGCGGATATGCCTTCCGCCGATGCGTGGCTTGAAGCCCGCGATGAAGTCCTGATTACCCAGTACCGCGTCGAGAAAGATCGGCGGGCGTGGCGCGGCGATATCGCACGTCCGGCCGATGATGCACGTCGCCAGATGCGACAGCAGCGCGGGCATCTGCAGCGGGGTGAGTTTCCAGACCGGGCTTATCGCGTCGGCGAACTCACGCAGTCGCTGCTTGAACCAGTCGAGTTGCCGCTGCCAGTTCACCTGTTTGGGTGCGCCGGACAGAAAGACTCCTGCGATCTTGGTCTGCACGTCGGCGGGCGGCCGGTACGTGATCGTGAGGACGCACGTGGTCTCGAAGTGCTGCCCCTCCGCCGAGTAGTGGACCTCGCGCTCTCGGTCGAGCATCGCGCTGACCGGATCGGGAAAGGTCCTCGTCGGATACTCGACGCTCGGGTGCCGAATCAAATCGACGTTGTACATGAAGCCGTCGTCCAGGCGCGCGAGCGCGCGATTAGCCTGGGCGCGATGCGCGTCGAGTTCTTCAGCGCTCGCCGAGTTGAGGTCCAATCCCTCGCACTCGAATGCTGACAGGAACGCGCCGTCCTTGAGCGCGATCGTAAAGTCATCTACAGGGATCGCGTAGTTGAGCTGGTCGGGTAGCCCGAGCAGCTTCGAACGCTTGCGTCGTAGATTGGTGAACTCCTTAAGAAACATGACTGGTCCCCCTGGCCATCAGGCGCGCATCTCTTTCGGCGTCGGCACCGATGCACGGATGCGCGGCGGCGGAGCGGAAATCGCCGCGCGCGCCGGATAGTAGTCCTGAGAGCGAACGTGGCGAACGTAAACCTGACTGAGTTGCGGATCGAACTTCGCCGCCTGAACGAGAGCCCAATGTCCGGCCGTCACCAGCAGGATGCCCATCGCAATCGTGTACCAGTGGAGTCCGCAACCAAGGATGAGCGCCGCGGCCGTGATCCAGTTGGCGATCGCAAGCTGGCGCTCCGCGCCCGCGAGCAGGATTGGACGGGTGAGCGATTGATGAATCGCGCTCACCCGCCGTTCGCCTTGCGCCATCGTCCGAATCCTCCGTCGCCTAAAAGAGCGCTCCGCCCATCGGGAAGAGCGTGGTCATCAACTGGGTCGCGCCCAGCGCGCATGAACCGCCGAAAGCGAGCGCAGACATTTTCCGCACGCCAGTGCCGTGCTCGGTGACCGACCACATGATGCCGGCGCCGATGATCGCCGCGGTCGTGACGGCGTGGGCGACCGGTCCTTGCAAGTCGGTCTGCAACGT
>DAHVFK010000345.1 GCA_027317055.1 Betaproteobacteria bacterium
CCGCAGATCGTCGCGGCTTCGCATCGCAAAATCTTAAGCCGCCCATCTCCCAACCCCCCGCATCTTTCCCTCGGCCTCCAGCTTCAGTGAGAGGCCGAGGGGAAAGATGCTCACTATGAGCCTTTCTCCAGATACAAGGCCCGCGCGGAAAAAAGTTGCGTGGTGATGAAAGCAAAGCGCGGCACGCCCTGCCCGAGAACGGGAAGCGGGCTAAACCAGACAAGGAGATGGAGGTAACGGCAATGGCAATCAACAAGGTGATCGTGATCGGCAATCTGGGAGCTAACCCGGTGGTTAGTACTCTGCCCAACTCGGGGCAGAACGTGGCGAATTTCTCGCTGGCGACGACCGACCGTTTCACGGATCGGAGAGGTACCAAGCAGCAGCGTACCGAATGGCATCGCGTGGTCGCATTCGGACCGCTGGCGGATACGTGCCAACGGTTCTTGAGCAAAGGCCGTCAGGTTTACATCGAGGGTCGGCTCACTACCCGCCAGTACGAAGCGAAGGACGGCAGCGGCAAGCGCTACCGGACTGAAATTGTGGCCCGTCAAATCCGCTTTCTCGGCAAGAGCGCGCATGCGCCCACGGCTGAAACTTCCGACGACATCCCCTTTTAGTTTCGCCGCGACACGGGAGAGCCGCGAAAGCGGCTCCCCCAAACCACCCGAACGACAATCGGAGATTACAGAAATGGACATCTATCAAATCAACAGCGTCATGCACGGCGATTGCGTCCCGCTCATGCGCCGCATGGAATCGGAAACTATAGATTTCATTCTCACTGACCCGCCCTACATCACGCACTATCGTTCGCGCGACGGCCGCACCGTGACCAACGACGACAATGGCCGCTGGCTACAGCCTGCCTTCACCCAAATGTACCGGCTTCTGAAAAACGGCTCGTTTTGCGTTAGCTTCTATGGCTGGAACAAAGCCGACTTGTTCATCTCCGCGTGGCGCGTCGCCGGGTTCCGCATCGTCGGACACATTGTATTCCGCAAAAGATACGCATCGTCGGCTCGTTTCCTACGTTACCAACACGAACAGGCCTATCTCCTAGCCAAGGGTGACGTAACCCCGCCGGAATCCGCCCTGTCCGACGTGATCGACTTCCCCTATACCGGCAATCGCCTTCATCCCACGCAGAAGCCAACCGAAGCCTTGCAGCCCCTTATCAGGGCGTTCTGCAAGCCACGTGGGATCGTGCTTGACCCGTTCTGCGGGTCCGGCTCGACGCTCGTTGCCGCCAAGGACCTCGACCGCAATTTCATCGGGATCGAACTCGACAGCGCCCATCACCTAACGGCGTGCCGTCGGGTTCGGGACGCGCAGAACATCGAGGCGGCTGCATAGCCGCCCCTGCGGCGGCAGCCCTTAAAGCTGCCGCCTCGGCTTGAGCGCCGATCGGAGATTACAGAAATGGACATCTACGCAATCGTTACCGAGAAGATAGTCAACCTGCTTGAACAAGGCGTCGTGCCTTGGCGCAGGCCGTGGACCTCAACCGGGCTGCCGCGCAATCTTGTGAGCAAAAAACCATATCGCGGCGTAAACTTTTTCCTGCTTTCGGCTTCCAAATACGTTTCGCCATTTTGGACGACGATGCGCCAGGCCAACGAACTTGGCGGACGGGTCCGCAAGGGGGAGGAAAGTACGATCGTCGTTTTCTGGAAAGTCGAAGACGCGCCGCAGAGCACCGAAGACCTCGACACCGCCGGGCCCGACGAGAAGGCGCGCCGGCGATTCCTGCTTCGCTACTACCGAGTCTGGAATCTGGAACAATGCGAGCTTCCGCAAGCGGTACTCGACAAGCTGCCGAAGATCGAGACGTATGAGCACGATCCGATCGAAGCGGCCGAACGGATCATCGCCGAAATGCCCAACCCGCCGGAGATTCAGCACGCAGGCTCAAAAGCGTTCTACAGCCCGATCACAGATCGAATCACTCTGCCGCCGCGCGAACTCTTCGCGAGCGTTGAAGAATACTACGCCACAGCGCTGCACGAGACCGTCCACAGCACCGGCCATCAGAAGCGCCTTGCGCGAGAAGGGATTTGCGAAGTCGCTCCGTTCGGTTCCGCCGTCTACTCAAAAGAAGAATTGTGCGCGGAAATGGGAGCCGCCTATCTTTGCGCGGAAGTCGGCATTACAGCCGCAGTCATCGAGAATCAGGCCGCGTACGTGGCCGGCTGGCTAAAGAAACTCCGCGACGATCGCAAGCTCCTGATCCACGCCGCCGCTCAGGCGCAGCACGCGGCAGACTTCATCCTCTCCCGACCTCACCCAGTCGCGTAAGCGGCGCGCGGCGCCCGCGCTTCGCGCGGGCGCCGTAGTCAACTTCATCTCAAAGTCGAAGTAAGAAAATCTCGCAACGCGCGCGCTTCGCGACCGTTGAATTGCGGATGTTGACCGATCCAGGCACGCATCGCCTCTTCCGACCGGAAGAGATTGTTAACGCCGCACCCGCCGCCGAGCAGATACCAAGTCGTGTCAGGTGTTGCTTCGACGAGTTCTCCATGGTCCATCACGACCCGGATCGGTTCGTCTGACCAACCGCAGGCGTCGTTGAGAATCGCTCGCTTGTCCCCATAGAATGCCGAATCCTGCAACCCCCGAGCGCCGGAGGAAAAACGCAGCACGTCCTGCCCGAAGACGGGAAGATACCGTCTTGTCGATCAAGCGTTAAAGGCGCCGGTCGGCCAGTTCATCGGTTCACGGTTCCGCCGGCTTGACACATCAGCAAGGCACCGCCCGCAAGAGTTGACTCTACCGGTACGGACCTACATCCTTGTTGGCGTGACGCGTTCGCCTCGAAGACTGGTTTCCTGTTTCCTGGCATTCCTCATCATGTCGCTGGGCGTCGTGATGATGCCGGACACGGTGCTTTGCATCGCTTCTGGCGGCCACTCTGCGATCGAAATTGTCGACGGCGGCACTTGCACCCAGCTCATGCCGAGCGCACATGGTCTCGTTGCTGAGTCGAAAGACAGTTGTCCGAAAGGATGTATTGACACCCGGCTCAGCGTCGAAACGCAGCGGCCGGTTGGAAATTCGTTTGCTCCTGCAGTGATCCTTTCTGTTTGGACGATTCCCGCTTCGACACAACTGTCCGCGAGTCAGCGTTTGTCCCTTCGCACGCCAATACCGTGCTTCGACCAGAAATTTTGTACCTCCTCAATCGTTCTTCTTTGTTGATCTGAACATTCCATCAGGTGTCGAGGACGGCGCAAGCCGCCCGTAGGCGACATGGTGCGAGCGGCTGGATTGTAACGGTCGCGCTCGCACCGTGCGCCATTGTGATGGGAAACCCGCGAGCTGTGCGGACGGTTCTAAGAAGCAACAACGAAGGATTCGCCATGGAAATGAAGCAGCCCGCGTTGACGGGCCGAATCCGACTGCGAGTGCGGTCAGCCCTTCTTGCGCTTGCCATCTTGATTCTTTTGGCTGGTCGTGCGGAGACGGCAACGCTCACCCTCGATCAGGCCATCCAGGAGGCTCTGCAAAACAACCCGGGGGTTCAGTCGACACGCCAGCAACTCACAATTGCGAATTCGCGTTTGATGAAAGCGCGCTATCTGAACCCCTTCAACCCGGTCGTTGAAGGTGGCGCGACCCGATGGCGTGCCCCGGAGGTTGGGAGCGTAGCCGAGCCCGCAATCAATGCTTCGCTTGAAGTCGAGATCGGCGGCCAGAGGGGGAAGCGCATCGAGGAAGCCGAGGACAATCTGGCCAAGGTACGCGCACAAGTTGCGGATGCAGAACGCACGCTCACCGGGCAAGTCAAAGCCGGCTTCTACCGCGGGTTGTACTTGCAGCGACGGCAAGAGTTGTTTCGGAGAATCGAGACCCTGGACCGGAAACTGCGCGATGCAGCGCAGGCGCGCCTCCAGACCGGTGAAGGAACCAAGCTCGAAGCGAACCTTGAAGCGATCCGATACGACCAGTCGCGCAGAAACAGTTTCGCCGGCAACCGCGATTACCAGAACGCGTTGCGCGATCTGAAGAGGCTCACGGGTATGGACGCGGACGAGGCGATCGAACTCGGCGGCACGCTCTCGGCGCGTCCGATCAATGTGGACCCTGCCGTGCTAGTCAGGATTGCGTTGGCCAGCAGACCCGACCTGCGCGCGAGCGATGCCGAGATCAAGCGAGTGGAAGCGGACACAGCCCTGACAAAGCGCCTTATCATTCCGAACCCCGTGATAAGCGGCACATACTCGCGCGAACCTTCAGG
>DAHVFK010000346.1 GCA_027317055.1 Betaproteobacteria bacterium
GCGTTCTGCTCTGCGTGGCCCATGGGGCATTTTACACCGCGTTGCTGCGTGCGCACGGGAACGCGCTTCCCCGCCTAGTCCCCGAACGCGTCGCGGATCCATTCGATGCTCGGCTGTTGCGCGCCGTCGAGCAGCAACACGTCGAAGCGGCAGGCGACTTCCTTGCGCCCGGCCAGATACAGGCGCGCGGCCGCCAGCAGGCGCTGGCGCTTGGCGCGGGTCACGCTCTCCGCCGCGCCGCCGTAGCGGGCGTTGCGCCGCAAGCGTACCTCCGCGAACACCAGGGTGCCCCCATCCTCGGCAACGAGGTCGATTTCCCCGTGGCGGCAATGCCAGTTACGCGCCAGGATGCGCAGGCCGGCGCGGCGCAGCAATTCCGCGCACAGATCCTCGGCTCGCGCCCCGGCCCGGTTCATGGCAGGCTTAACGCGCGCCGCCGAGGCGCGTTGACCCGCCATGAGCACCGGAACCCTCCATATCGTCGCCACCCCGATCGGCAATCTCGCCGACGCGAGCCCGCGCGCGATCGAAGCGCTCGCGCAGGCCGACCTGATCGCATGCGAGGACACGCGCACCTCACGCACCCTGCTCGCGCGCCACGGCATCGCCGCGCGCGTCGTGCCCTTGCACGCGCACAACGAGCGCGCCGCGAGCGAGCGCCTGCTGGGCGCGCTGCGCGCCGGCAAGAATGTGTCGCTGATCAGCGACGCGGGGACGCCGGCCATCTCCGATCCGGGCGCATTGCTGGTCGCGGCGGCGCACCGCGAGGGGATCCGGGTCGTGCCCGTGCCGGGGCCGAGCGCCGCGCTCGCTGCCTACAGCGCGTCGGGCTTCGCCGCCGACCGCTTTCTGTTCGTCGGGTTCCTGCCGGCGGCACGCAGCGCACGGCGCAAGGCGCTGGCGGCGCTCGAAACCGCGTGTCCGGTGATCATCTACGAGGCGCCGCACCGCGTGCTCGAGACGGTTGGGGATCTATGCGAGCGCTTCGGCGGCGCGCGCGAGCTGCTGCTCGCGCGCGAGCTGACCAAGAAGTTCGAGGAGCTCGCGCGCCTGCCGCTGGCGGACGCGGGTGCCTGGCTGCTCGCACAGCCGCACCGGCAGCAGGGCGAGCTCGTGCTCGTCTTGGGCCCGGACAGCACGCCGCGCGCGCCGGAGCGGGTCGAAGGCGAGCGCGTGCTGGGCATCCTGCTGAAGGAGCTTCCAGCCAGCGACGCGGCGAGGCTCGCGGCACGCATTAGCGGACTGCCCCGTGCCGAGCTGTACGCGCTCGCGCTCGGAAAGAAAAGCAAGGACGCGGGATAATAGCGCCCCATGGACCGCATCGAGCTGCTGCGCCCCGACGACTGGCATCTGCATCTGCGCGACGGCGCGGCGATGGCCTCGGTCCTGCCCGACAGCGCACGGCGTTTCGCGCGCGCGATCGTGATGCCCAACCTGAAGCCCGCGGTGCGCACGACGCTGCAGGCGCTCGATTACCGCGAGCGCATCCTCGCCGCGCTGCCGCAGGGCGCGCGCTTCGAGCCGCTGATGACGCTCTACCTCACCGAGGACACGGCGCCCGAGGAAATCATGCGCGCGAAGGCTTCGGGCCGGGTGCATGGCGTCAAGCTCTATCCGGCCGGCGCGACGACGCATTCGGACGAAGGCGTGACCCGCCTGTCGCGCTGCTTCCACGCGCTCGAGAAGATGCAGGAGATCGGCATGCCGCTGCTGGTGCACGGAGAGGCGACCGACCCGGAAGTCGACGTGTTCGACCGCGAGAAGGCCTTCATCGACCAGGTACTCGGCCCGCTGGTCGACCGCTTTCCGGGCCTGAAGATAGTGCTCGAGCACGTCACCACGCGCGATGCGGTGCAATACGTTGAGATCACCGGCCCGAACATCGCCGCCACCATCACCGCGCACCATCTGCTGATGAACCGCAACGCGCTGTTCATGGGCGGCGTCCGGCCGCACCACTACTGCCTGCCGGTGCTCAAGCGCGAGGAGCACCGCGAGGCGCTGGTCGAGGCGGCGACCTCGGGCAACCCAAAGTTCTTCCTCGGCTCCGACAGCGCGCCCCACCCGCGCTCCGCCAAGGAAGCTTTGTGCGGCTGCGCAGGAATCTACACTGCGCACGCCGGCGTCGAGCTGTACGCGGTTGCCTTCGAGGAGGCCGGCGCGCTCGACAGGCTCGAGGCCTTCGCCAGCCGGTTCGGGCCGCAGTTCTACGGCCTGCCGCCGAACGCCGAAAAGATCGCGCTGGTGCGCGAGGGCTGGACGGTGCCGCAGTCGATCGCCTTCGGGGACGAAACGCTGGTGCCGATGCGCGCCGGCGAGACCATTCCATGGAAGCTCGTCTGAGCGACGAGGGGCCGCACGGGGCGGACTTCTCGCATCCGATCTACGACCCGGTCCGACCCGCGCTGGCGCGCCTGGCGCGGGAGACGGATTGGCCCGACGCCGAGCGCCTCAATCTGCTCGCGCGCGAGCTCGGCGCCGCGCCCCGCACGGCAAGAGGCAGTCAGGTGCGGTTCGTTGCGCCGCGGCCCAAACACGCGAACTACGAGCTGCGCGTGCATGCGAGCGGCGAAGTCGCGACCCGCGCGCGCAACTGGCACGACCTTTTCAACGCGCTCGCCTGGATCGCCTTTCCCCGCACCAAGGCGATGCTCAACGCGCGCCATGCCGCGCAGATCCCGCGCGACGGCGGCCGGCGCGGCCCGCTGCGCGACCTGCTGACGATTTTCGACGAAGGCGGCGCGATCGTTGCGTTCGCCGACCCCGGGCTGGTCGAGCTCGTTCGCGCCTTTCGCTGGCGGGAGCTGTTCTGGGAGCGGCGCGCCGAGGTCGTGCAAACGATGCGGTTGGTGGTCGTCGGCCACGCCGTGCTCGAGCAGGCGCGCAGTCCCTGGCCCGGCATCACCTGCAAGGCGCTTTTCGTCCCGGTTGACGAAACGCAGCTGCGCCTCGCGCCCGCGCAGTTGCTGGCCGACCTCGACCAGCGCGCGGCGGCATGGTTGGGCGCCGCCGCGGGCGAGCTCAGCCCGCGCGCGCTGGCACCGCTGCCGGTGTTCGGCTATCCGGGCTGGTTCGCCGCAAACGACCAGGCCGCTTTCTACGAGGACACGCGCTATTTTCGTCCGCTGCGGCGCACCGTCGGCGGGGTAGAATCGGTGCGGGAGTCGGCCAGGCAGCCGCTGCGCGCAAGCGCAGAGGAAAGTCCGGGCTCCATAGAGCGGGATGCGGGGTAACACCCCGGCGCGTATAAACGCCGCGCAAGCGGCGCGAAGGCGACGAACAGGGCCACAGAGACGAGTCCCCGGGTCAAACCGGGGGGTGAAACGCGGCAACCTCCATCCGGAGCAACACCAAATAGGCAAGCGTCTGAGGTCGGCTCGGCCGAGCTTGCGGGTAGGTGGCTTGAGCCCGCGGGTAACCGCGGGCCTAGAGGAATGGCTGCCGTGGCGCGCCTTCACGGGCCGCGTCAACAGAACCCGGCTTATCGGCCGTCTCCCGTTTCTTTGCTTGCGCGCGCGCACGCCGCTGCGCGATAATTTACGCATAATAATAGCCGCCGCGGAGCCCCGTCGAAGCGTCATGCAGGACCGCCTCAGCCAATACGACGTGGCAAACCGGGTGGATGTCGAAGACACCGACCGCGTACGCGACTTCGTCACGTCCATGTTCGCGGCGCGCTACCCGGATGCGGACCTGTCGCCGCTGGCGCGGGCCTTTGCCGACATCAAAGCGCTGTTCGAGGGAACTTTCCCGGGCTATCTGGCCTGCGACACCCTGTACCACGACCTGCGCCACACGCTCGATATTTCGCTCGCCGCTGCGCGCCTGATCGAAGGTCACGACCGCGTTCAGGAATCCTCGCGCCGGCTCGGGCCGCGGCGCGCGATTCTGGGCGTGATCATCGCGCTGCTGCACGACTCGGGCTACATCCGGCGCGAATCCGAGACGGACGTCGAGAACGGCGCCGTGTTCACCAAGGTGCACGTCAGCCGCAGCGCAGAGTTTCTCGCCGACTACCTGCCGCGGCTCGGATTCGAAGCCGAGGCGCCCGTTGCCGCCGCGCTGGTGCATTTCACCGGCTACGAGAAGGATATCGACGACATCCAGGTCGACGACCCGGCGGACCGGGTGCTCGGCCACATGGTCGGCACCGCCGACCTGATCGGCCAGATGTCCGACCGCATGTACCTCGAAAAGTGCCGCGAGTTCCTCTACCGCGAGTTCGTCTGGGGG
>DAHVFK010000347.1 GCA_027317055.1 Betaproteobacteria bacterium
TCACGGCGGCGAACCCCGCGCGCGCCGGCTTCGCGGCCGGCGACGAGCTGTTCCTCAAGCTCAGCCACGAGGGCAACACGTTCGTCGTCGACGAGGCGGCGCCTTCGGCCCGGCTCGGGCGCGACAAATCCAACGATGTGGTGGTGGCAAGCCATTTCGCGTCGCGCTTCCACGCCCGCATCCACAAACGCGAGGGCGGCTTTTTTCTCACTGACCAGTCCTCGAACGGAACCTACCTGCTCGCCGACGACGGGGCAGCGGAGGTGCTGCTGCAGCGCGAGGAGGCGGTGCTCGGCGAGCGCGGCTGGATCGGGCTCGGCATGAGCGCCTCGCGCCACGGTGACCACGTGGTGCGCTACCGCATCGAGCGCGAAGGCGGCTGAGCGGCGGCGCCTGCCCGGGGTAGAATCGCGCCTTCCCAGCTCCCGCCCCGCCGCAAATGTTCGCCGCAAACCTACTCGCCGAGTCGGACCCCGAAGTCTGGAATGCGGTGCGCCTCGAGCACCGTCGCCAGGAGGACCACGTCGAGCTGATCGCATCCGAGAATTACGTCAGCTCCGCGGTGCTGATCGCCCAGGGCTCGCAGCTCACCAACAAGTACGCCGAGGGCTACCCGGGCAAGCGCTACTACGGCGGCTGCGAGTTCGTCGACATGGCCGAGTCGATCGCGATCGAGCGCGCCAAGCGACTGTTCGGCGCCGAGTGGGCGAACGTGCAGCCACATTCCGGCTCGCAGGCCAACCAGGCGGTCTACGCCGCCGCGCTCAAGCCAGGCGACACGATTCTGGGCATGTCGCTCGCCCACGGCGGCCACCTGACTCACGGCTCGCCGGTGAACCTCTCGGGCAAGCTGTACAAGGTGGTCTCCTACGGCCTCGACACGAACGAGGAGATCAACTACGATCAGGTCGAAGCGCTGGCACGCGAGCACCGGCCGAAGATGGTCGTCGGCGGGGCATCCGCCTACGCGCTGGCGATCGACTGGAAGCGGCTGCGCGCGGCTGCCGACGCGGGCGGCGCGCTGCTGATGGCGGACATGGCGCATTATGCCGGGCTGGTCGCGGTCGGCCTCTACCCCTCGCCGGTCGGCGTCGCGGACTTCGTCACTTCGACTACCCACAAGACGCTGCGCGGCCCCCGGGGCGGGCTGATCCTCGGCCGGCCCGAGCAGGAGAAGGCGGTCAACTCGGCAATCTTCCCCGGCATCCAGGGCGGGCCTCTCATGCACGTGATCGCCGCCAAGGCGGTTGCGTTCGGCGAGGCGCTGCGGCCCGAGTTCCGAGACTATCAGCAGCAGGTGCTCAACAACGCACGCACCATGGTGCGGGTGCTCGCCGAGCGCGGGCTGCGGGTCGTCTCGGGGCGCACCGACTGCCACATGTTCCTGCTCGATCTGCGCAAGAAGGGCGTCAGCGGAAAGGACGCCGAGGCGACGCTCGGACGCGCGCACATCACGGTCAACAAGAACGCAATACCGAACGATCCGGAAAAGCCGACGGTGACCTCCGGCATCCGCATCGGCACCCCGGCGATGACGACCAGCGGCTTTCGCAGCGGCGAGGCCGAGATCCTGGCCAACCTGATCGCCGACGTGCTCGACGACCCCGCCGACGACGCGAACGTGCGGCGCGTCGCGGGCGAGGTCAAGGCGCTCTGCGCGGGCTTCCAGGTCTACGGCTAGACGCCGGCCATGCGCTGCCCCTTTTGCAGCCATCTCGACACCCAGGTGGTCGACACACGCTCGAACCCGGAGGCGAACGTCATCCGCCGGCGTCGGCGCTGCCCGAAGTGCGACAAGCGCTTCACTACCTACGAGCGGGTCGAGCTGAGGATGCCACGGCTGGTCAAGAAGGACGGCAGCCGCACCGACTTCGATCGCGACAAGCTGCTCGGCAGCATGATGGTCGCGCTGCGCAAGCGCCCGGTCGCGACCGAGGCGATCGACGCTGCGGTCGACCGGATCGAGGAAAAGCTGCGCTCGCTCGGCGACCGTGAGGTGCCGACCAGCCGGATCGGCGATCTGGTCATGCGCGAGCTGGCCAAGCTCGACAAGATCGCCTACATCCGCTTCGCCTCGGTGTATCGCAGCTTCGAGACGCCGGACGATTTCCGCGAGGCCGTGCAGGAGATCCGCCGGCCGCGGCGAAGGAAGTGACGCCTTTTTCGACCTTCGACCACGAAATGATGCGGCGCGCACTTGCGCTCGCCGAGAAGGGCTTGCTTACCGCGACACCCAACCCGCGCGTCGGCTGCGTGCTCACGCAAGGGGAGCGCATCGTCGGGGAGGGTTGGCACGAGAAGGTCGGGGCGCCACACGCCGAGGCTAACGCGCTTGCCGCCGCCGGCGCAGCGGCGCGCGGGGCGACCGCGTACCTCAACCTCGAGCCTTGCGCCCACCACGGCCGCACCCCGCCCTGCGCCGACGCGCTCATTGCCGCCGGCGTGGCGCGCGTCGTGGCGGCGACGCGCGACCCGAATCCCCAGGCCGCCGGCGGCGGCGCGAGGCTCGCCGCGGCGGGCGTGCGCTTCGAGCACGGCCTGCTCGAGGACGACGCGCGCGAGCTGAACATCGGCTTCGTGTCGCGGGTCACGCGCGGCCGGCCATGGGTTCGGATGAAGATCGCCGCGACACTGGACGGGCGCACCGCGCTCGCCAACGGCAAGAGCCAGTGGATCACGGGCGCCGAAGCGAGAAAGGACGGCCAGCGCTGGCGCGCGCGAGCCTGCGCGGTGCTGACCGGGATCGGCACGGTCAAGGCCGACGACCCCCGGCTGACCGTGCGCGAGGTGCAAACCCCGCGCCAGCCGCTGCGGATCGTGGTGGACAGCCGCCTGGAGACCCCCCCGGGCGCGAAGATTCTGCAAGGCGGCAACACGCTGATCTTTTTCGGCGACACTCGGAACAAGCCTCCTCAAGGCGCCGAGGCGATTGCGATGCCGAACGGGCAGGGCAAGGTCGACCTCGCGGCCATGCTGCGGGAGCTCGCCCGACGCGGAGTGAACGAGCTGCACGTCGAGGCGGGATTCAAGTTGAACGGCTCACTCGCACGCGAGGGCTGCGTGGACGAGATCCTGGTGTACCTGGCGCCGGCCTTCCTCGGCGACACGGCGCAGGGCATGCTCGATCTGGCGCAAGTGACCTCGCTCGATCAGCGGCTGCGGGTCACCCTGCGCTCGGTCGAGCGCGTGGGCGAGGACCTGAGGATCATCGCGAGGCTTTGATGTTCACCGGAGTCGTGCAGGCAGTGGGAACGATCGAGACGCTGACGCCGCTCGAGGCAGAGATGCGCGGCGGCGTGCGCCTGACGGTCGAATCCGGCGGGCTGGATCTGTCCGACGTCGCATGCGGCGACTCGATCTGCGTCCAGGGGGCCTGCCTCACGGTGGTCGAGATTGCCGGCGGGAGGCTTTCGTTCGACGTCTCGCGCGAGACGCTCGATTGCACCAGCGGACTGGCGCATCCCGGCAAGGTCAACCTCGAGACTTCGCTCGGTCTGGGCGACAAGCTCGGCGGACACCTGGTCACCGGCCACGTCGACGGCGTCGGCGAGGTGCTCGCGTTCGACCCGGCGGGTGAGTCCGTGCTGCTGCGGCTGCGCGCACCGGTCGCACTGGCGAAGTACGTCGCGCGCAAGGGATCGATCTGCGTCGACGGCGTCAGCCTGACCGTGAACCGGGTCGAAGGCGATGTGTTCGAGATCAACCTGATTCCGCATACCCTGTCGGTCACCACTCTTTCGCGCCTCGCGCCCGGCGTCACGGTCAATCTCGAGGTCGACCTGATCGCGCGTTACGTAGAGCGCATGCTGAGCGACGCCAAGTAGGTTCGACAAACGCGCAGGCCGCGGCATTAGTTATCTTGACAGGGCGCATGAGCGCGCGAACCATGCGTACGGTGAATGCCCGCACCTGCCTTGCCGAATTTTCTTCCCGCCTGTACTGGGCCACGGCGCCTATGCGGCGCAAGCTGCGCCTTTTCTGGTACCGCGCCGACAGAGAAGCGATGGCCTTCGCGTTGATCGTGGGCGCGATCCTGACGGGGTTCGCGCTCGTGCTTCAGGCCACGTTCGCACATCAGGACGCGGTGCGCAAACAGGCGCTGCAAACCATCAGGCAGGAGCTGACCTGCCTCGCCCGCAACGTATATTTCGAGGCGCGCGGCGAGCCGGAGGCCGGCCAGTACGCGGTGGCCGAGGTGACGATGAACCGCAAGGCTTCGGCG
>DAHVFK010000348.1 GCA_027317055.1 Betaproteobacteria bacterium
GGTCCAGGGCGGATCGAACACGATATCGACGATCACTTCCTGCACGCCAGCGCAAGCGTTGCGGATCGCGTCTTCGGCCTCCGCCGCGATCGAGCCGCTCATCGGGCACGCAGGCGAAGTCATCGTCATCTCGACTCTCACCCGGCCCGGGGCGCAGTCGATGCGGTAGATGAGGCCGAGATCGACCAGGTTCTCCCCGACCTCGGGGTCGGTGACGGTGCGCAGCGCTTCCCACACCGTCGATTCGTCTGGAGCGGATTCGGCACTCATGCGCCAAGTCTCCGGGGCGCCGGAGCGGGCGCCTTGATCCGGGTCAAACTCTGCCACTGCAGGGCCGATGCGGACTGCAGCGACGGCCGTCTCGGCATCAGCCCCGTGATCGCCCCGCGCACGGCCGGGGACGACCAGTCGAGTGCGCCAACGTAGCGGTAGCGGATCGTTCCTTCCGGTCCGACGATGAAGGTGCTCGGGAGCGCACGTGCGCCCCAGGCGCGCGCCGTCGCGCCGTCTCGATCCAGCAGCAGCGCCGAGCCCAGTTGCACCGAATCGGCGAAGCGGCGTGCGGCTTGCGCGCCTTCGCCGACGTTTACCGCCAGTACCACGAAGGGTTCGCCGCGCAGCGAGCGGCGCAGGCTCTCGATCGAAGGCATCTCCTCGCGGCATGGCTCACACCAGCTGGCCCAGAAATTGACCAGCACCACCTTGCCCCGGTAGTCCGCCAGCCGATGGACCCGGCCGTCCACGCCTCGCAGCTCGAGCCCCGGCGTCGGAGTCCCCGGCAAGAGCCGCGGCTCCTGCGCCGAGGCACCGATCGCCCCGAGAAGAAGCAGCACCGGCAGCCAACACTTTCGCATCGTTCAGGGTGTGGGTGGCAACGCGATGTCAGCTACGATAGCAAAATGACGGACCAAGTCGGGCAGAAATGACTGTCGCGCAACTGCTGCCGCTGCTTCCGCCGGGCGACTTGTGGGTCTTCGGCTACGGCTCCTTGATGTGGTCTCCTGGCTTCGTTTATCGCGCGAAGGCGCCCGGCTTCGTGTTCGGTTACCACCGTTCGCTTTGCATCTATTCGCACCGGCACCGCGGCACACCCGACCGGCCGGGGCTGGTAATGGGACTGCGCCGCGGCGGGTCGTGCTGGGGAATGGCATTCCGCATTCCGGTCGCGAGCGCGCCGGCGGTAATGGCGAAGCTCTGGCGGCGCGAAATGCGCAATCGCGTCTACCAGCCGCGGCTGATCCGGGTGCGCCTCGGCGGGCGGCGCGCGGTGCGCGCGCTGGCGTTCGTCGCCGATCCGCGCCACCAACAGTACGCCTGCGACCTCGATCTCGCTCAGACCGCACGCCTGGTCGCCCAGGGATCCGGACAGCGGGGGCACAATCTCGAGTACCTGCATCGAACCGTCGCCCACATGCATGCCATCGGCGTGCGTGACCCCCACCTGGAGCGGGTGCTGACGGCCGCGCGCGCGCTGCGCGGCAGAACTCCCTAGCCGCGCGCCTCGAGCGCGCCGGCCAGGCGCCGCAGGGCCTCGGTGAGGTGGGCGCGCTGCGTGCCGAAATTGAGGCGCACGAACTCCGGCGCGCCGAATTGCGCGCCCGGCGACATCGCGACGCCGTGCTCGAGAAACAGCGCATGAGGGTCAGCCACCCCCAGCGCGCTGGCGTCGATCCAGGCCAGGTAGGTCGCCTCCACCTGTACCATCGCCAGACCGGGCATGCGCGCCACGGCCTGTTCGACCAGGTCGCGGTTGGCGCGCAGGTACGCGAGCTGCGCGTGCAGCCACGGGCCGCCCTCGCGGTAGGCGGCGATCGCGCCGAGGTAGCCGAACACCGATGCATCGTGCACCGTCGCGTGCAAGTCCGAAGAAAACGCGCGCCGCATGGCGGCATCTTCGATGATCGCGAACGCGCAGCCGGCACCCGGAAAGTTGAACGATTTGTTCGGCGACATCAGTGTCACGGTACGGCGCGAAATCTCGGCCGAGAGGCTCGCGATCGGCACGTGCGGTCTGCCGGGCTCAAGCAGGATGTCGGCGTGGATCTCGTCGGAGCAGATTCGCAGATCGTGACGCTCGGCGAGCGACGCGAGCCGCTCCAGCTCGGTGCGGGTGAAGATCGTGCCGCCCGGGTTGTGCGGGTTGCACAGGAACAGCAGCTTCGTGTCCCGCCGTACGGCCTGCGCGAGACGTTCCTCGTCGAGCACCCAGCGCCCCGACGACAGCACGAGCGGAACGTCGCTGTGCTCGCGCGGCGCCAGCTGCACCGCGCGCTTGAAATGGTGGTAGATCGGCGTGGGCACCAGCACGTGGCCGTCCGCCGCCACTAAGTGGCGCGCCGCGAGGTGCAGCCCCGGGACCACGCCGGGCAGAAACACGATCCAGCCGGGCTCGATATGCCAGCGGTAGAGATCGCGCATGCGCTCCACGATGGCCGCGCGCAGCGCCTGCGGCACCTCGGTGTAGCCGAATACGCCGTGTGCGACTCGCTCGGAGAAGGCCTTCAGGACCGCGGGCGGGGCCCGAAAGTCGGTGTCGGCCACCCACAGCGGAATCACGTCTCGGCCCGAGTAGCGCTCCCAGCGCGCGCTCCAGGTGCCGGAGCGGTCGATCGGTTGGTCGAAGTCGAAGCTCATGACGTGCTTTTAGCACAATCCCGGTGACTCAAAACAAGAACGCCGGGCACTGTGCCCGGCGTCGAATCTTATTGTTGCCTAGTGTGACTTGTCATGGTCACCGGGCTTGATGTTGCCTTTTCGAGGTCGTCTCCTCCTCTCCCCCACTTATTCATGCCTGCGACGGTCAACTATTGCCGCCGCTCCCGCCAGGAAGTCAGCGGTCATTTCGGGAAAAACAGCTGCCCGCACGATGACAAAACCTTTCACGTCAGTCAAGCCGCGCGACGATGCCCTCCAGGCGCGTGTCCGGTGCGGGGTAACGCTGCAGCACACCTGGATCATGGCCGGGAATGATGTGGTCCGCGGAATCGGCCAGCTCCCGCAGGCGGCTGTAGCCCTGCACCATGTCGGCGACCGAGTAGACGATGGGGAACGGCCGCACCTGCTCCATATTGGCGTAGAAGTGGCTCGCGTCCGAGGCGAGGACCAGCCACCCGCGGCGCGTCGCCACGCGAACCACCTGAAGGCCCTTGGTGTGCCCGCCGATGAGGTGCACCGACACGCCCGGAAACAGCTCCGCGTCGCCGTCGTGGAAGCGGACTCGCCCGCGGTACGCATTGCGCACCATCCCGACCACGTCCTCGACCTCGAACGCGCCGCTGAACACGGGATGGCACATGTGCCGTCCGGTAGCGTAGCTCAGCTCGTCGTCCTGCAGGTGAAAAGCCGCGGCGGGAAAGAGATCGAAATTGCCGACATGGTCGTAGTGCAGGTGCGTGATGACGACGTCGCTTACCGTGCCCGCCTCCACGCCGAGCATGCGCAGACCGTCGGTCGGGCAGCGCAGGTGGTCGCGCCCGCGGCGCGCGGCAGTCGCGGCCGAGAAACCGGTGTCGACCACCAGCACTCGCTCGCCGTCGCGCACCAGCCAGACGAAATAATCCAGCGGCATGGGTCCGTCGTGCGGATCACCACCGATGAAATTCTCTCTCGCATTTCGCTCGTGGTGCGCATACTTGATTGCGTAAACCTCGTAGACCCGGTTGTTCGGCATGGCTTGCCTCAAGCGAGAGTGATGCGCGCGAACTTGCGCTTACCGACCTGCGCCACGACCGTTTTGCCGCGCGCAATGCGAAGCCCCTTGTCTGAAAGTCGTTCCCCGTCGAGCCTGACACCTCCCTGCTCGATCATGCGCAGCGCCTCGGAAACGCTCGGCACGAGCCCAGCCTGCTTCAGCAGCTGCGGCGCGGGCAAGCCATCGTCGCCCACCTTCAGCATCACCTGCGGCATGTCCTGCGGCAGGACGCCGTGGCGAAAGCGCTGCTCGAATTCCGCGTGCGCCTCGTCCGCCGCCCGACTATCGTGGAAACGCGCCACGATCTCCCGCGCGAGCAGCACCTTGACCTCGCGCGGATTGCGCCCGCCCGCCACCTCTTCCCGCCACTTGCTTACGGTCGAGATCGGTTCGAACGACAGGAGCTCGATGTAGCGCCACATAAGCTGATCGGAGATCGACATCAGCTTGCCGAAGATCTCCCCGGCCGACTCCGCAATGCCGATGTAATTTCCGAGAGACTTGGACATCTTGCTGACGCCGTCCAGTCC